>NZ_JBLWMN010000003.1:0-73346 GCF_048380895.1 Halorubrum rarum
GCGGTCGCCGAGCGGCTCCGGCGACCGCCCCTGACGAGGCTGGGGAGGCGTGAGGTGCGGGTGCTGTGCTGTGCGGGGTGGGACTCAAAGGGGCAGCCGCGAGTCGTCGCGGCTGGGGCTTTGCAGGTGTTTACCGTCGATCCGAGGAAGACCGCTTATAAGCGAGCGGCTGGGGCTTTGCAGGCGTTCATCGCAGAGTCCTCGATCGCTTATAAACGCCCGCCAGCAACACCCCAATTCGACTTATAAACAACCACGCCACCGATCTGATTCACGTACTCCCGCCATCGATCGCCGCGGTGTCCGTACTGACCGCGATCGGAACCAGCTGTATTCGATAGTGGGTAGAGTCACACCGCGATATTCACGTCTCTCTCGTACTGGACCGGATCCGCATCTGGATCAACACGCAATGTTGGTATGATATATGTTTTCTATCCTCTTTATAAACTCATTTATATAAAAAATTTGTAATACAATAGTATTTGTCTGTTTCGCCGTTCTCGAGCCCGTGTTTCGGACGGCGAACGGATCGACGGATGAAGCGGAGCCTGGGCGGAAGCCACGTCGAAGACGCGTCGTCGATCACTCGTGTTCGATGTCCTCTCGACGCCGGTCCTCCTTGTATGGCGTCCGTGCGACCGTCGCCCGGATCTCCTTTTGGGCGTGCGGTTCGACCGTCGGGCTCGCCGGCTCGCCGCCCTCTCCCCAGAGCACGGTGACCTCCGTGCCGGGTTCGCTGTGTTCGACGTCGATGGTACACAGCGACAGCATCTGACGGAAGTAGTAGCTGTATCCGCGCATCGTCGCCACGCCCACGGGTTCGCCGTCCCGTACCACCGTGTCGGCGATCATCGCCCGCTTCTGCTGGTGAGGCATGTCCATGTACTTGAACGTCTCGCCCGATTCGAACAGCGATCCGTACACGTCCATGACGTCCTCGTCGTGCCACTCCAGCGTGACCAGCGTCCGATCCGGATCGTCGAGCTCCGACTCGATCGCGTCACGACCCGTGAACTCGTGGTCGCCCACGTACCGGCCCCAGCCGAGTTCGACGGGGCTCCGGTACCAGTCGCTGATGTCGTCGCCGTCGAAGCTCCCCTCGACGGGATGGGTGATGAGGTCCCGCGTCGCGGTCTCGCGGAGGTACTCGCGATACTCCGCGAGGTCGTCGCCGAAGATCGCCGAGACGTAGTCTCGGACCCGAGAGGCGATGCCCGCTTCGAGCTGGTTGATCGACGACGTCTTCGCGCTCAGCCGTCGAACGCCGAACTCCTGTCCGCCCTCGTATAACGCCTCCCACACGTCCTCGCCGTACTCGGCCGGCCCCTGCAGTTCGAACCCGAGCTCTCCCGACATTCCGAAGCGGACGGCTCTGACCTCGTTTCCGCCGATGTCGATCGAGTCGAACCGCATGAATCCGACGTCGCGAAGCGAGTGCTCGGCGACCTCGTCGAGCACCTTTAGCGAGTTCGGCCCCTGGATCTGGAAGTTGAAGGTGTCGCGATACTCGCCCGTCGCATCGTACGTGCCGTTCTCGAGGTTGTATCCGGTCCAGTACGCCGGGACGCCGTGGACGACGTACTCCTCGTCGTCGGTGCGGAGGAGCACTCCCTCCGCGATCACCTTCCCGTCGTCGTTACACTGCACGACGTGTTTCCCCTGCCCGATCTCGAAATCCTCCATCGAGTTGATGCTGAGGTCGGCGAGCACGTCGACGGCCTCCGGTCCCTCGACGCGGAGGTTCCCGAGGAACGACCACCGTCCGATGTAGCAGGTCTCCTTCCACGACATCTGCTCTTTGATCCAGTGTGAGTACTGGTTCGGCCGTCGGCCACCGTAGTCCTGTCTTCGGTTCGCGGTTCGCATCCGCGTAACGACATCCGTCTCTTCGGGGATCGAGTTAGACTCGTCCATACTGTGATGACATACCATACTCACTTAATCGTTGTTGAATAGGACGATAGATCGAGACACGATCCGCGATAGAGCGGCGTTTTCGGGGCGATACGAGGACGAACCTGCGGCTGAGAAACGACGGGACCGATAGCATCGAGAAGCGAGCGACGCGGCTACTGCTCGTTCGACGCCTCGTCGAGCAGGAGGATCGCGCCGCCGAGAAGCGCGACGTTCTTCAGGAAGTTGATCTTGTTGGCGTGACGCTCCTTGCCCTCCATCGTCCAGAAGTCGTGGATCGCCGGCGTCGTGCCGAGGAAGAACACGACGAGCGCGCCGGCTGACGCCCGCGGGAACTTCCAGAACAGGACACCGAGGTTCGCGACGAACAGCATGCCCGTGACGAACGGAACGAGCACGTCCGGCATCGGGACGCCCTTCTCCTCGGCGACGGCGACGCGCTTGTCGTTGTTCTGGAAGCCGTCGACGGCCATGTACGCGAGGATCCCGCCGTACAGCAGTCGACCGAGCGCGGACGGCGGGTCGCCGGCCGACGAGTCCGGATCCGACACGTCACACCACCTCGATCCGGCTGACGTTCGCGTCGATGCGGCCCACGGTCTCGTACTCGCCGTCGTCGCTCCGACGCATGATCCGGCCCTCGACGTCGTCACGCTGGTCGGGGACGTCGAACAGTCCGGATCCGCAAACGACGTCGCCGTCGAGGACGTCCCACGTCTCGATGATCTCGTGTGGTTCCCCCGGGAACGAGACGCGTTCGAAGTCGCGTCCGAAGTTGGTCGACTCGAACAGCGCGACCTCGTGGTCGTCGTTGACCCACGCCGGCGGTGCCTCCTCGCCGCCACAGAAGATCACGCGGCCGTCGTGGACGAACACGCGGCGGATGTACGAGAAGTCGCTGCCGCGGTCGAGACGGGTCCAGGACTCCCCGGCGTCCGTCGTCCGGTGGAGTCCCCCCTCCCCGACCGCGTGACCGAGTCCGAGGTTCTCGAGGTCGTGGTCCAGATATCCGGTCGCTGCCAGCCAGACGTCCTCCGAGATCGGGAGGATCTGATGGATGTCGTCGACGATCGTGTCCCGCCGGTCGCTCCACGTCCGACCGCCGTCCCTGCTCACGTGGATCCCACCGGCCTCGACGCCGGCGATCAGGTGGTCCGGGCGGCCCGGAACGGCCTCCAGCGCGCGCAGCCGCGCGTAGTGAGGGTCGATCGGCGACTCCCAGTGTCCCCGGGACGGGATCTCACGGAACCCCTTCAGCTCCGCCCACGTCTCGCCGCCGTCGACGGAGCGGAAGATATACGGGTCGTTCGTTCCGGCGTAGAGCGCCCCGTCCGCCGTCGCGAGGATCGACCACACCTCGCTTTGCCCCGCGTGCCAGAACCGATCGCCGAGCGGAACCGCCAGGTCCGTCCACGTCTCGCCGCCGTCGACGGAGCGATACGCTCCGGTCGAGGACGCGACGAACACGCCGTCCGTGTGATCCCACGACTTGACCGCCGTGACGACCCCACAGTCGAGCACTTCCTCCGGTTCCTCGCGATCGAACGGCACGTCCGCAACTCGGTACAGCCCGTCGTCTGTCCCGATCAACAGTGGCATACTCCGAGTGTGTGATGGATTCACTATAAATCTTTACCAAACCGTAAAGCGCTTAGTCGGCGCGGAGCCAACGATCGGACGACGACCGTCGATCACATGTGTCTCCGTCCGATCGCCGGCGATCCACGCCAACGATCGGGCCCGGCACCGACGAACACAAACCACTACACCGATGACACCATCCCACCCATTACACCGATGACTCCATCCCACCCCACACAGCGCCCGACGGATGCGGCGTATCTCGACGACCGCCAGCCGGATCTCCCGACCGATCTACTCACCCTGCCGTGGATCGACGTGCACAACCACGCACACACGTTGTCGTGGAACGATCGGGAGCGGTACGCCCTCTCGGGCTGCCGATCGATGATCATGGTCGCCTCCGGCTATCACTGGACCCCGTATAAACCCGTTCGGGCGAGCGACGTTCGATTCCTCTGGGACGACGCGATAAACCGCCGGGCCGCGATCGAACGGAACCACTTCTTCGAGGCGAAGATCGGACTCGGGATCAACACGGGCGCTCGGATCGAGAACCCGAACGAGCTGTTGGACGCGATGGACGACTACTGCGCGCTGGACGAGGTGGTCGCGATCGGCGAGACCGGCGTCACTCCGTCACAGCACGTCAGCAGCTGGAACGCGGACCACCAGCAGGCTGTCGTGCAAGCACAGATGGAGATCGCGGCCGACCACGACCTGCCGGTCATCCTGCACACGCCGAACCGGTCCGACGACTCCGAGCGGTCGTATCGCCCGGAGCTCGGGACGCCCGGATACGAGAAGAACGTCGAGCTCGATCAGGACTCGGTGATAGACGGCGAGAATCCCGAGCTCGAGGCGGTCAAGCTGGACGTCGAGGCGATGCGCGATGCCGGCTTGGCCGACGAGCGGGTCGTCGCCTCACACGCCGACGGCAACAACACCGAGTACCTCATGGACGACACCGATTGCTATCTGAGCTACACGATAGGAAACGCGTGGCTGATCGGCGTCAGTATCGCCGACGTCGCCGACGCCATCGATCGATACGGACCGGAGCGGATCATGATCGACACCGACTGTGCGAACGTCCTCAGAACCGATCCGTTCTCGCTCAAGCGGGCGATCTTCGAGCTGTATCGCTACGGGATCGACGAGTCGGCGATCAGAACGGTCGTGTTCGAGAACCCCCGCGACGTCTTCGGGCTCGCGGAACAGCACTCGGGGTGAGGTCGCGGAGCGGTTGTACGTTTCGCAGCGCGGCTGTACACGGTTCCGCGGACGCGACGCCTCGTCCGTCTACTCGTACGCGCAGGTGTTGGTCAGCTCACCGATCTCCTCGATGCCGATCGTCACGGAGTCGCCCGCCTCGAGGAGCGTCGGCGGCTCCCGATACACCCCGACGCCCGGCGGCGTTCCGGTAAAGAGGAGGTCGCCCGGTTCGAGGGTGAACGCCCGACTACAAAAGGAGACGAGCTCGTCGACACCGAAGATCAGGTTCGCCGTCGTCGACTCCTGGAGCCGCTCGCCGTTCACTTCCGTCCAGATGTCGAGGTCGTGTGGGTTCGCCACCTCGTCGGTCGTCACGAGGTCCGGTCCGATCGGCGCGAACGTGTCGAGGCTCTTGCCGCGCACCCACTGCCCGTCTCCGTGCTGGAGATCGCGTGCCGACACGTCGTTGCCGACGAGGAACCCGGCGACGTGATCGAGCGCGTCCTCCGGGTCGACGCGGCGCGTCTCCTCGCCGATGACGGCGACGAGTTCGGCCTCGTAGTCGACCTTCTCCGTGTACTCCGGGTCCCACGTGATCGGCTCTCCCGGGCCGGTGACCGTCGTGGGGAACTTCGAGAACAGGACGGGCTCGTCGGGGATGGGATTGTCTCCCTCCTCCGCGTGGTCACGGTAGTTCAGCCCGACACAGACGATCTTTCCCGGGTCGGTGATCGGTGCGGCCCGCTCGACGTCGTCGTAGTCGTGGACGCCGACGCCCGTCTCCGCGGCGTACTCGACGGCCAGTTCCGCCTTTCGTCGCCACTCCCACTCGTCGAGGAGATCGGTCGTCCGCGGGCCGACGTCGACTCCGGCCGCACTGCCGGCCGTCGAGAGATCGACGACGCCGGCCTCAGTCGATACGCCACACCACGGGTCGTCCGTCGCAGTCGTTTGGTATTGTCCGAGTCGCATGTGTGATGCTATCGCGTGTGTCGTCGTCCCCCACGTACCATAATAACGTCGGTGTTCGGCCGCCCGACCCCACGACGGCGTTCGATCGAGGCTACGGATCCAGCCCGGCCTCGTCGAGCAGACGGCGTCCGGACCGAACGAACCGATCGAACTCCTCGGTGACCTTGGGGTTCGTCAGGTCGCCGTCACGCTTGACGACCTCGCCGTCGACGAGGACCGTGTCGATATGGGACGGATCCGACTGGAACACCACGGTCTGAATCGGGGAGTGGGACGGTGCGGTCATGAAGTCGGTGGCGTCGAGGAGGATCACGTCGGCACGCTTGCCGGGCGTGAGCGTTCCGATCTCGTCGTCCATGTTCAGCGCCTTCGCGCCCTCGATCGTCGCCATCTCGAGGGTGTCGCGCGCGGTGACGCTCACCTCGCCGACCTCCTCGTCGCCTTCGAGGACCGCTTGGTTGTCGAACATCCGCTGGACCTGCAGCCCGATCCGCATCTGGCTGCCCATGTCGCCGCTGATGTCCGAACAGACGTCGACGCCCCACGCCGGGCGTCCGCCGGCATCGAGCACCTTCTCGGTGACGGGGATTCCGTGGCCCATCTGCATCTCGACTTCCGGCGTCGAGGAGAAGGAGACGCCCTGCTCGACCGCGTGGTCGATGTCCTCCTGCGAGAAGTGGTTGGCGTGGGCGACGTTGACGTCGGGGCCGAGCATGTCGTGGATGCAGCCGAATCCCTGATAGTCCTCGCCGTACACCGACGACGGCCACAGCGCGGCACCCATGTGGATCGTCGAGAGCGCCCCCAGCTCCCGGGCCAGTTCCAAGTCGCTGCAGGCGATCTCATCGGTACAGAAATCCGGCCCTCGGAGCCCGATCGCCAGGCTGAGCAGGTCGTCGTCGCGGATCGTCTCGTCGTAGAGCTCGCGGATGTTCTCCTCGGGGAGGCCGACGTCGCTTTCGAACCACCACTTCGCCGCATCGTCACCCGGCGGGCCGTAGGTGTACACCGCACGCAGTCCGGCGTCCTGCAGCGCGTCGACGGCCCGTTCACCGTGTTCGAGCGTGTTGGGGTACGACCAGTCCAGGGCCGTGGTCGTCCCCGTGTAGAGCTTCTCCAGTGCGCCGAAGAGGCCGCCGAGGTACATGTCTTCGGGCCGGTAGAGCCCGGTGATGTTGCCGAGCATGTGTTCGAAGTACTCGCCCATGAGCGACCAGTCCCCGGCGATGCCCCTGACCTGCGTCTGTGCGAGGTGGATGTGCGAGTCGACGAAGCCGGGGAGCACGATGTGGCCCTCCGCGTCGATGACCTCCGCGTTCGACGTCGACAGCCCGTGCCCGACTTCGAGTATCTCCCCGTCCTCGATGAGTACGTCCCCTTCCTCAAGCTCCCCGATGTCCGGATCGAGGGTGACGATCGTACCGTTCTGGATGATCGTTCGTGTCATGTCCGTCCTATGGTTCGAGTAGGAGGTTAAAAATTTACTGCTTGGTAAAACCAAGCACGCCGCGGATCGATCGGCGGTGGAAAAGCGTATTATACTCGTCTCCCCGTGGACACACGTATGAACGGACCTCGCGAAAGCGCCGCCGCCGACACCAAAGAGCGGATCATGGAGGCGACGTTCCGGGCTCTGAGCGAGCACGGATACAAGGACCTCCGCATGCGCGACATCGGCGAGGAGATGGAACTGACGCGACAGGTGATCCACTACCACTTCGACGGGAAGTACGACCTGCTCTCCTCGTTTCTCGAGTACGTCATCGACCAGTACGAGGGAAGCGTCCAGGTGGACGACGACGCCGACCCACGAACCGAACTCGACGCCCGGATCGACCAGTGTCTGTTCGGTCCGGAGTTCGAGGAATTCACGCACTGGGACCGCATGAAGGTGTACCACGAACTGTACACGTACGCACAGAACGACGACGAACACCGGGAGATATTCAACGAGCACTACGATCGCATCCGGGGCAGCGTCGTCGACGTCGTCGAGGACGGAATCGCGCGAGGGGTGTTCCGCGACGTCGACGCCGAACGGATGGGACAGCTCGTTACCGACGTCATCCACGCGGCCCGCGGGCGGCGGATCGCTCTCGGGCACGAGGACGCGCCCGAGCAGGCTCGTCGGTCGCTCGACGAGTTCGTTCTCGACTCGCTACAGACCGACGACTAGCGCCCGGACCGCTCCGTCTCGACCCGCCTCAGTCGCGGGGCAGAATCGTCGTCCCCGTCTCGGAGTCGGTACTCCCCGGCGAACTCGACCGGGTCCCCGGCGACGACGGCGTCGTCAGCCAACTGGGCGATCAGCTGGACGTCGCCGAACCGAGCGATTCCGAGGTGGTTCGGTGACCGGACGTCCGGCGGCGTGGTCTCGACCGTCGTTTTCGCGACGAGCACGCCGCGTTCGAGCTCGTCCGTCGACACCGTCCGACACCCACAGTCGGCACAGCGACTCCGGTCGTAGTACCACCGCGTGTCACAGCGCTCACAGACGAAGGCTCGATCGACCGCGATCGGCCCGTCGCTCGCCTCTCCGTTCGGTTCGTCGCTCGCCTCTCCGTTCGGTTCGTTCATTGGTCTCTCCGATTCAGTCATGGCTCAACACCGTACAGACGCTGTTGTTTCCGAACCCTGCGACGTTGATCGCGAACCCGATCCGTGCATCGGACACCTGTCGATCGTCGGTGAGGTCCCCGCGGAGCTGCCACACCAGCTCGACGATCTGGGAGAGCCCGGTCGCACCGAGCGGATGACCGCGTGCCTTCAACCCTCCGCCCGGATTCACCGGGAGGTCGCCGTCCCGTTCGGTGGCCCCCTCGAGCGTGGCCCGCCACGCGGTTCCGGGCTCGTAGAACCCGAGCTCCTCCAGTTCGAGGAGCTCCAGGATCGTGAACGCGTCGTGGATGCAAGCGACGTCGACGTCGTCGGACGTCAGGTCGGCTCGATCGAACGCCCGTTCGCCGGCGAGTCGGACGCTCTCGATGGCGAGCGGGTCGTCACGGTCCGCGACCGCGTGTGTCCCGGTCGCGCCTCCGATGCCCTCGATGCGGACGCCGTCGTCCCGCGATAACACGAGCGCGCTCGCACCGTCGGTCATCGGACAGCAGTCGTACAGACGGAGCGGCTCGGCGACGACCGGCGAGCCGAGCGCGTCCGCGACGTCGATCTCCGTGCGGAACTGTGCGAACCGATTCGCCGCCGCGTTGTGGTGGTTCTTCACCGCGACCGCCGCGAGCGCCTCGCGCGGCGCGTCGTACCGATCGAGATACGTCGCGGCCGCGAGCCCCGCGAACGACGGCAGCGTCACCCCCTGTACGTACTCGCGGTCGTGGACGAGCCGGCCGATCGCCTCCGTCACGGCCGACGTCTCCGCGACCGACATCCGCTCGACGCCGACGACGAGAGCGACGTCGGACGCGCCGCTCGCGACGGCGTCGACGCCGCGGTGACACGCGCTCGCCCCACTGGCGCTCGTGTTCTCTATCCTGTCGGCTGCGACACCCTCGATCCCGAGTGCCGAGGCCAGCGCGTTCGCGATACCCGTGCGCGTATCGAGCGCCTCCGCGAGCGCGTTGCTGACGTGGAGCGAGGTGACCTGGTCTCGAGACGGTGATCGACCGGACCGCGAGTGATCGGCCAGCGCTCGCTCGGCCGCGGCCGTTGCGAGTTCCATCACCGACCGATCCGACCGGCTCTCGAACCGGGTCATACCGACCCCGGACACGTGGACGTCCGTCATTCCGCTCAGCTCCCGTCGTCGGGATCCCCGAAGACCCCGCTCTCCTCCAGCTCGTCGAGCTCCGCGTCCGAATAGCCGAGATCGCTGAACACCTCCCGGTTGTGTTCGCCGAGGAGCGGCGGCGGGAGATCGAAGCCGCTTTCGGAGCGGTCGAACTTCAACGGGTGTTCGATCACCGGAACGTCGCCGAGTTCCGGATGCTCGATCTCCGTTATCGTGTCGCGTGCATCGATCTGCGGGTTGCTCAGCGCCTCCTCGACGTCGTACACCGGTCCGGCCGGGACGCCGGCGTCCTCGGCGATGATCTCGATCCACTCGTCGGTGGTTTTCTCGCCGAGCGTCGACTCGATCTCGGTTTCCAGTTCCTCCAGGTGTTCGACGCGGTCGGCGTTCCGCTCGAACCGGTCGTCTCGGGGGAGATCGGGCCGATCGATCGCTTCGCACAGCTCTCCCCAGAGCTTCTCGTTGAGGATACACACGTTGAGGAAGCCGTCCGAGGTCTCGTACGTCTGGTACGGTGCCAGCACGGGGTCCTTCGACCCCATCCGTTTCGTCTCGTTGCCGGCGAACACCTGTCCGGCCTGTTTGGTGAGCCACGGAAGCGTCGCCTCGAGCATCCCGAGATCGATGTACTCCCCCTCTCCGGTCCGTTCACGCCGATAGAGTGCTGTCGTGGTACCGAAGGCGGCCCACATCGCCGTGATGAGGTCCGTCATCGGCAGCCCGACCTTCACCGGCTGTCGACCCTCCTCTCCGGTGACGCTCATGATCCCGCTCATCCCCTGGATCAGCAGGTCGTATCCCGAGCGCTCCCGCCACGGCCCCGTCTGTCCGAACGCCGAGATGGCGAGGTAGATCACGTCCTCGTTGTGTTGGGAGATGGTTTCGTACCCGACGTCGAGTCGCTCCGCGGTTCCCGGTCGGAAGTTCTGGATGAACACGTCGGTCTCCTCGACGAGCTCGTATAACGCCTCCTTCGCGTCCGGGTTCTTCAGATCGAGCTCGAGGCTCCGCTTGCCGTAGTTCAGCGTCCAGTAGTACGGTGACTCCCCCTTGATGAACGGCGGTCCGGAGTGCCGGATCGCGTCGCCGTACCCCGGCTGCTCGACCTTGACGACGTCGGCTCCCTGGTTCGCCAACATCGCCGAACAGAACCCGCCAGTGACGAACGTGGAGAGGTCCAGGACGGTGACGCCGTCCAGTATTCGTCCGGTCTCAGTCATGATCGACCCCCGAACCGAATCGCCCGTGTCGTGTGTGCATGTGTCATAGTGTCGTCGACGGTCGTGTGGCTCCGGTTCCGGTCGGCGCGCTCCGAAGTCGACACGCGTTCGTCGTCGTCCGTACCCCGTGTTGGCTTCTTTATTTGGTAAAACTATCGGCGGCGTTCCTCCGAGCGCGGCGTCCCTCCGAGCGACGGCTACGTATGCTCGATGTGGAGTTCCAGTTCGTTGGCGGCGGCGAGCACCGCGTCGGGGAGCTGGTTCTCCAGACGGTCGGTCCGCAGCCGCGTTGCGGGGCCGGACACGCTCAACGCCCCGATCACCTCACCGTTCCGTCCGTTGATGCAGGTTCCGATGGCGTGGACGCCCCCGGTCGACTCCTCGAGGTTCAGCGCGTACCCCCGATCCCGGATCTCGGCGAGGTCCTCGCGGAGCTCGGCCGAGTTCGTGATCGTGTTCGGACCGGTCCCCTCGAACTCGAAGCTGTCGATGAGCGAGTCGCGTTTCGGCTCCGGGAGATGTGCGAGGATCGCCTTCCCGGCAGCGCTCGAGTACAGCGGGCCCCGCCGGCCCATGTACGCGCCGGTCTGAACCCGACTCTCGCCGGTTTCGGTGTACACGTACACGCGATCACGTCCTTCGCGAACGATGAACTGGGACCGCTCACTCGTCTGTTCGGCCAGGTCGTCGACCTTCGATTTGATCATCTGATACGCCGGGATCCGCCGCTGCAGGTGCCCGCCGATCGTGAGGAACTTGAGACTCAGTCCGTACTCCCCGTCGTCCGTGACGACGTATCCGTGATCTCGGAGCGTGAGTAAGTGTCTGTGAACCGTGCTCCGTGTCAGTCCCAGTTCCGTCTCGATCTCCTCGAGTCGAACCGGCCCCCGATCGAACAGCATTTCGATGATCTCGAGGCTCGTCGCGGTCGTTTTCACCGTCGACGCGGGCGTGTTTGCCATGCCGTCTCATTCGGGTGAATATACTTAAATGTCCCGTATATTCGGATCGCGCCATCCGAACGGCACGAGAGGCGGTCTCGAGGGGAGACACCAATCCTTAGCGTCCCGCTTTCTCGGACAACTCTCCGTTCGACGCCCCACGAGCGAACCGTCGACGGATCTCGCTCGGCGGAACGCTCTCCGCCACGTGCGATGACCGAACGGCCTCCGAAGACGGTCCAGAACCGACTCGGGAATCGAGGCATAAGGATATTACAAAAATACGGATGTAATATGTGATCGCTACGGCGATGCGAGGGTCGGTCGGATCCGACGTCGATCGGCGAGAGTGCTGTGCACGTCCGATCGGTGTCCGAGGGCGGATCCCCGAACGCCCCATCCTTGTCCCAAAATATGGGACGGATCGTGAAGCTGACACCGGATGAACACGGATATTGTGGCCTATCTAGGGGGTATTGGGGGTTCCGAAGAGCCGATCTTAATAAGCGGGATATGGTTCCTCCACGGGGACGAGCCATGCGGCTGTTGACGAGCGTAATTTTAAGTAGAGTCGGACGTCAATCGATCGCATGCACCTTGCAGTACAGACGCTTCCGTTCGACGAACCGCTGGAATCGACGCTGACCTTCCTCTCGGAGTTGGGAGTCGAGAGCGTCGACTGGCGGTGCGAACCCGAGGAATACCTGGACGATTCGGATGCGCAGGCGGCGCTCCTCGAGACCGTGGCGAACCACGAGATGGACATCTGCATGCTCGGCGTGACGGGGTACAATCCGCTGCACCCGGTCGCGGAGCGTGCGGACGCGGCCGACGAACGACTGCGGGAGACGATCCGTCTCGCCGATCAGCTCGGGATAGAGACGGTCTCCGCGTTCTCCGGGCTCCCGGGCGGCGGCCCGTCCGATCGAACGCCGAACTGGGTCGCGACCCCGATCCCGCCGGGCGATCAACACGACTTCGTCGAGTACCAGTGGGAGGACGTCGCGATCCCTTATTGGCGCGATATCGGGGAATACGCGGACGACCACGGCGTCGACGTCGCCATCGAGATCCACGTGAACACGCTCGTCAACAGCCCGGCGACGCTTCGGAAACTCCGTGACGCTACCCACGATCGGATCGGTGGATACCTGGATCCCGGCCACCTCTGGCTCCAGGACATCGATCCCGTGGCTTCGATCCGCTATCTCGCGGCGGACGACGCGCTCTTTCACGTCGAGGCGTCCGACGTCAGACGCCACGAGGCGACACAAGCGATCAAGGGAACGTGGGACATGACTCCCCTCGACGACGTCGAGGACCGTCCGTGGGTGTTCTGCCCGGTCGGATACGGTCACGACGAAGGGAGTTGGCGGGACATCGTGAGCACGCTCGATCGCGTCGGATACGACGGCCCCGTCAGCATCCAGCAGCTCAATACGCCGGAGCCGCTTCACGAAGGCGTCCGCAAGTCGGCGGCGCTACTCGATCGGATCATGTTCTGAGTCGGCGAAGGAGAGAGTAACGGCGGCCACCGAGCACGGCGTCGAGCCGGCAAGGTTTATCATACCCCCGCAGCAACTCCGAGCCATGCTTGAGGGAACGACAGCCTTCGTCACCGGCGGGAGCCAGAACATCGGTCGTCGTATCGCGCGGACGCTCGCGGACTACGGCGCGAACGTGGCCGTCGCCGCTCGGAGCGACGGGATCCACGAGACGGTCGATCTGATAGACGATCCCGACCGAGCACTCGCGGTCGACACCGACGTCACGGACGCCGAGTCGGTGGAGTCGTCGATCGCGGAGACGGTCGAGACGTTCGGCGGGCTCGACTGCGTCGTCAACAACGCGGGGGTCCCGGGACCGACCGCGTCCATCGAGGACACGACGCTCGACGGGTGGGAGCAGACGCTGGACGTCAACCTCATGGGACAGATACACACGGTCCGAGCGGCCGCCCCCCATCTCCGGGAGAGCGACCGAGGACGGGTCGTCAACGTCTCTTCGACGGCCGCAAAGGACGTGCTCCCGAATCGCTCGCCGTACAACGTCTCGAAGGGAGCGATCATCGCGCTCACCCGTTCTCTGGCGCTCGATCTCGGTGACGACGGCGTGACGGTCAACACCGTCTGTCCCGGGGCGACGTCGGGAGATCGGATCGACCGATCGATCGAGCAGCAGGCCGAGAACATGGGCGTCTCGTTCGAGGAGGCGAAAGCGCGCCTGTTCACCGGGAGCGCGGCGCTCGGGACGCTCGTCGAGGAACGCGACACTGCCGAGACCGTCGCGTTCCTGCTCAGTGACCGAGCCCGTCACGTCTCGGGACAAGAGATCAACGTCGATGCGGGGTCCTGCTGGGAGTGACCGCGTACGCCACGGGCGCTCGTCTCCGTCCCGTCCGTCTCGATGGCGTCAACCGGCCCGACGAGTCCAACGGTGTGTCAAGGAGAAGGTTTATATTAGAGTCTCATGATCGATAGTCTATGTCACCGGTTGACAGTGCTCGAAGGCGTACTATCCTCAAACGAACCGGCAGCGGGGCTCTCGGCGCTGCTTCCCTGTCGATGCTCGCAGGCTGTGCGGACGACGACGACGACGGCGGCGACGGCGGTGGCGGCGCGGACGATGACGGGACCATGGGCGACGGCGACGCGGACGACGATGCGGTCCGTATCGGGTTCCTGATCCCGCTTACCGGAATCTTCGCCGCGCAGGGCGAGGCGATGGAGCGCGGTGCCGAAACGACGCTTCACTACCTCAAAGAGGAGGTCGGCGGGATCCTCGGGCGGGACGTGGAAGGCGTCATCGAGGACACGGAAGGCGACCCCGGCCAAGGTCGCGACATGGCGCGACGACACGTGGAGACGAACGACGTCGACGTCCTCATCGGTGCGGTCTCCGGCGCGGTGAACCTCTCGATCGCCGACTACGCTCACGACGCCGGCGTCCCGTATTTCGCGTACGGCGGGCCCGAAGAGATCACCGGATCGGAGTGTCGTCCCACGACCTTCCGGTACCAGTACTCCGACAGCCAGATCGCACGGACCGGCGCGCAGTGGGCACTGGAGAACTTGGGCGAGAACGTCTGGATCCACATCGCGGACTACGCCTTCGGCCAGTCGATCAGCCGGGAGTGGCAGAAGGCGTTCGAGGCCTCCGGTCTCGACTACACCATCGTCGACGAGACACAGACGCCCCTCGGGAACGACGACTTCTCTCCCGTGCTCAGCGAGATACAGGCGTCCGATGCCGACTGGGTGCTGCAAGGATTCAGCGGATCCGACGCCGTGAACTTCCTGAGCCAGGCACAGCAGTTCGGCCTCGAACAGGACATCATGAGCACCACGAACACGTATCAGCCGCTCCGGGAGGGTGCCGGTTCCGCGGCCGTCGGAACGTACACCACGATCCGGTACGAGCCGTCGTACGACACCGACGCGAACCGAACCTTGGTCGACCTCCACACGGAGCTTCACGACGTGCCGCCGACGGACTTCGCGCTCGTGTTCTGGAGCAGCCTGCGCGCCTACGCCGAGGCCGCCGAAGCGGCGGGATCGGTGGAGACCGAAGCGATCATCGGCGCGCTCGAAGGGTTGGAAACCGACGAGCCAATGGGGGCCGCCACGATGCGTGAATGTGACCACCAGGCGATGCGCACCGGGTTCGTCGGACAGATCACGGAACCCGACGAGTGGGACTGGCCCGGTCAGGAGATCGTCGGAGAGCTCCCGGCCGAGGACGTCACGCGCGAGTGTGCCGAGACGGGCTGTGAGATGCCCGATCTCTGACGATCCTCCCCATGCTTCTCACAGGATTCGATCCGGTATTAGCCGTCATTAGCGCGGAGCGAGCGACGTTTCTCCTCTTGAACGGGCTCGCGCTGGGAATGTTGTACATCCTGATCGCGTCGGGCTTTGCCGTCATCTTCGGCATTACCGACGTGCTCAACTTCGCACACGGAGCGTTCTACATGCTCGGTGCGTACTTCGCGCTCGCGGTCGTCGACGCCACCGGGAGCTTCTTCGTGGCGCTGATCCTCGGTCCGCTCTTGGTGGCGGGTGTCGGCGCTCTCGCCGAGCGGCTCACGCTCTCGAACATCTACGACCGGTCACCGCTGTACCACGTCCTCATCACGTTCGGCGTCCTGCTCATCCTCACCGAACTGGTGGAGATAATCTGGGGAACGGGGACGCAGTTCTTCCAGACGCCGGAGCTACTGACCGGTGCGATACAGGTCGGACCGGTGATGTACCCACAGTATCGGCTCTTCACGATCCTCGCGGGGGCGGTCATCGCGCTGGCGACGTGGCTTCTGATCCGCTACTCCCGGTTCGGACTGATCCTCCGCGCCGGCGCACAGGATCAGGGCACGGTCCGACTCATGGGTGTCGACATCAAGAAGTACTACACGCTCACCTTCGCCCTCGGGACGTTCCTGGCGGCGATCGCCGGCGCGCTGGCCGGTCCCTTCCTGAGCGTCAACCCCGAGATGGGGAACGGGGCGCTCATCATCGCCTTCGTCGTCGTCGCCATCGGCGGTCTCGGTAGTTTCGCTGGAGCGATCGTCGCCGGACTCATCGTCGGGTTCACACAGGCGACCGTCGACACGTTCATCTCGGAACTGTCCGGGTTCGTGTTCTACATCCTCCTTCTGGGAGCGCTGTTGCTCAAACCCGAAGGGATCCTCGGAGATTACGAGATCCGCCAACAGGCGGCGAAGCTCTCCTACGACGAGCGGATCCCACCCGTCCCGTTGACCGATCGACGGGTACTCGCTCTGCTCGCCGGGCTCGCGATACTACCGGTGGTCGGCCTCAACACGTTCATGTCGTCGTACGGCGTGGGGCTCGTCGCCCTGATGTTCATTTGGGGTGTCCTCGCGCTCAGTCTCGACACCGTCACCGGGTACACCGGGCTGATCTCGTTCGGGCACGCGGCGTTCTACGGCGTCGGGAGCTACGCAGTCGCGCTAACGACGCTTCACGTCACCAATTCGTTCCTGCTCGGCATCGGCACTGCGATACTCGTCACCGGTGCCATCGCGTGGGTCGTTGGAGCGATCTCCGCGAGACTGTCGGGGCTGTACTTCGCCGTCATCACGTTCGCGATCGCCCAGTTGCTGTACGAGCTGTCGGTGACGTGGTCGAGTTTCACCGGCGGGAGCAACGGGCTGGCCATCGATCGTGTCCAGCTGTTGGGGTTCATCGACGTCTCGAACACGCTCGTCTTCTACTACCTGGCGTTGGCGATGCTCGTCGGCTCGTACTACGTCGCAAAGCGGATCATGGATTCGCCGTTCGGGCTACAGCTCCTCGCCGTCCGTGAGAGCGAGCGCCGCGCGGCGTTCCTCGGCTACGATACGAACAAAGCGAAGCGACGGATCTTCGCCGTTTCGGGTGCTCTCGGCGGTGTCGCAGGTGGACTCTTCGTCACCCTTCAGACGTTCACCAGCCCGGAAACGCTGTTCTGGGTCGTCTCGGGGGACGCCCTGTTCGCGATGATCCTCGGCGGCGTCGGTACCCTGTACGGCCCGATCATCGGCGGTGCCGTCCTGATCGGCCTCGATCAGATACTCACGATCTACTTCGACCACTGGCGGATGATACTCGGTATCGTGCTGGTCGCTATCGTGTTGTTCGCCCCGCGGGGACTGGTCAGCTTCTATGCCATCGTTCGGGAGCTGATATCCGGCGATTCGGACCCGACCGGTGGTTCCGGCCCGACGGACGACGACGCGGACGCAGCCAAGGGTGATCGATGACATGCTCGAAACACGTAACCTCACGAAGCAGTTCGGGGCACTGACCGCGGTCAACGACGTCGACCTCCGGATCGAGCGCGACGGGATCCACTCGGTGATCGGTCCCAACGGGGCCGGCAAGTCGACCCTCTTTCACCTGTTGACCGGCTATCTCGAGCCGACGAACGGAGAGATCCTGTACGACGGCGAGGACATCTCGGGACTCGCACCCCGGACGATCGTCACGAAAGGGATCAGTCGTTCGTTCCAGATCTCCGATCTGTTCGACGGGCTCACAGTGGGAGAGAACCTCAGGATAGCGACGCAGTCGTTGGACGGGAACCGCAACTCGATGTGGCGGAACGCGGACTCCCTGTCGACGACCGAGCAGGCTGACGCGTTGATGGCGGAGCTCGAACTCTCCGAGTTCGCCGAGACACGAGCGGACGCGTTGAGTCACGGCGACCGGAGGAAACTCGAGGTCGGCCTGGCGATCGCGGTCGAACCCGACCTGATGCTGCTGGACGAGCCGACCGCCGGCATGGGCAAGGAGGGATCCGTGCGGATGGTCCAAACGATCCGGCGTATCGCGGCGGAGCGGGACATCACGCTCGTCGTGATCGAACACGACATCGAGATCGTGATGCAGATCTCCGACCGGATCACCGTGCTCAACCGCGGTGAGATACTCACGGAAGGCGAACCGGCAGAGATCCAGTCGGACGAGGACGTTCAAGAGGCGTACATCGGTACGGGGGAGGAGGCGTGATCATGAGCGACGATCCCCTGTTACGAGTGGACGACGTGTACGCCTCGTACGGCTCCGGACACGTGCTCTGGGACGTCTCCCTGGACGTCGACGACGGCGAAGTCGTCGGGCTGCTCGGACGGAACGGTGCCGGGAAGACGACGACGTTGCGGACGATCACCGGCGTCGTCCAGCCGACCGACGGATCGATCCGGTTCGACGGTGCGGACATCACCGATCTCCCCGACCACGAGATCAGCACCCGCGGTATCAGTTACGTGCCCGAAAGTCGGGACGTGTTCCCCGATCTGACCGTCCACGAGAACCTCCGGATGGGTGGGATCACTGGATCGGAGGGGATCATGACGATCGACGAGGTGCTCGAGTGGATGCCCCGACTCGAGGAGCGTGCGTCGTTGAAAGCGTCGAAGCTGAGCGGCGGCGAACAGCAGATGCTCGCGATCGGCCGTGCGCTGTTGAGCAGGACGGAGCTCCTGTTGCTCGACGAACCGACGGAAGGTCTCGCACCGAAGATCGTACAGGACGTGATAGACGCCATCGAGACGATTAAGGGTCGAGACATCCCGATCCTCCTCGTCGAACAGAACCTCAACACGGTACTGGAAGTCGCGGACCGAGTGTACGTACTCGATCAGGGACGGATCGTTTATAAGGGGACGATCGAGGAGCTGGAGGCCGACGAGCAGGTCCAGCGCGAGTACCTCGGCGTCGGGACTGACACGTCCGGACAGCTCGGTTGACGTCCTCCCCGCCCTGATGGGTGAGGATTCCCGCGACATCGCCCGCTGAGTCGGGATCGCGTGGGTTACGACGTGACCCGTTCTTGAGGCGCGAATGCGCCGGTTTCCCTGTCGAACGGGAGTCTACACCGCGTGCCGTGATAGGAGCGATGGAGTCGTTCCATCACTCGACGTGAACCGCTGGCTCGTCGTCGCGGGAGCGACCGTGTTCCTCCAGGACGACGAACGCGTGACGTGGCGGCTTCCGGGCGCGGCGATGGTGGCCGTGCTCGGGATCACCCTCGCCCTTCGAGCGTGAGCGGGCGTGTCCGTTCGACGGCCATTCGGCCGTGGGGTCGCCGTCTCGGACTGCCGTTCGACTCGATCTCCCGTCTCGGCATCAGCGATCAAAAGCCATACGGTCAGTAATACACCATTTTTATATACTATTAAAATATTATATATTTCGGATACCGGATTAAGAGATAGCATCTTCAAGATAGTGCACAGAATCCATAATCTGATATAAATATACAAATTTTGAAGATAATTTGAAACCAACCACTAAATTATATCACTTTATATCTTAAATAAATCATCTGAGCTGGCGTGCACCCTGATGAGATAAACATATTCCACATTACATAGAGGGTAATATATTATTAAGTAAATATAATTCGTCTAGTATTATACTCGCACGGCACACTGAACGCAAACGTGGTGGTATTGGCCCCCGCCGATCGGCGGATATTGCATTCGTGGATACGACGGATGCGTCTCGTCACGGCTCAACCGTGCATGACGACTAACAGAGGTATTCTCCGTCGAGACGACTGTTGGGAGGACGATGCCAACGGAGCGCCCGGCCGAACGCACGCTTGCTCAGTGTGAACAAACAACGAACATAAATACGCGCAAACCGTTCGTCCCGTATGGCTCAGCAAAAGCCCGGTGAGCACGGAGTCGAAGGGAGAAATGCAACCTTTCACAAGAAGGCCGGAGAACCGACCGAAGGCCGATGTCGCGACAGACACGACGTCCTGATCGACGAACCGGAGTGGAGCGAATTCGGCGAGGACCGCGCCCCCTCACCGGTCGATTACCTCATGATCGCGGTGACGTCCTGTCAGGTATCGGTGCTCTCACAGAGCTTCGATAAGGCTGGAATCGAAGATTACGAGATCGACGTGAACTCGACGATCGACAGAGTCGGCGCGGACTCCGTCCCGGACGAGATGCCCGCGCACACGGCAAACCGGATCCAGCACGTCGATATCGAGATCGACGTCACGGTCCCGGACGAATACGCGGAGGCGGCTCAACGGAGCCTCGACGTGTACGATCAGGGCTGTATCGTCGGACAGAGCTTCCGCTCGGGGATCGACTACACGCCCCACACCTCCCTCGAGACGACGTCGAGCTAAGGTCGATCGAGGGTCCGGACCGACGCCGATCGACGGCGATCTGTTGTTTGTCACTCACCCACGGCGGCGGAGCGGTCGCCCTACAGGGCCAGCCGTGCGAGGGTCACCAGCCCGATGGCGACGTACGCGACGACGAGAACGCGCACGGTCATCGATTCCGGAAGTCTGCTGTTCAGATACGCGCCCGCTTGACCGCCGACGAGAACGACCGGAGCGATGATCACCGCGACGCCCCACGGAACGGCGATCCCGTTCTGCTGACCGACCCATCCCGTACTCAACAGGGCGATGTTCACCACATTCGCGGTCAGTATCGTCACGTACAGGATGAGCGTGCTCGTTCCGATAGAGGTCCGTATCGGCAGGCCGTTGTTCACGTGGAGGCGGGTATTCGCCACCTCGCCGATGGCGAAGCCGACCAGTCCAGCGATCAGTCCGCCGGACGCGAACGATGCCTGGTCGAACACGTGCGAGCGTTCGGTCTCTCGCGGCGCGGGAGCAGTTCCGTCCGCGTCGGTGGACGGGTTCGGCGTGTCCGACGCGTGAGCGCGATAGACCACGACGGACAGGATGAAGACCACGGCTGCGAAGATGAGCAGCAACCAGTTTCCGGGGATTCCGTACGAGACGACACGACCGACGACCGCGAACGGAACCGAGATCAGGAGCACGGAACCGGCGACGCGGAACCGGATCTGTCGACGGAACCAGTAGCCGACGACCGTGCTCGTCTGCCCGAAAAACATGATGATGAGCGTCAGCCCGATCGCTCCGTTCGGTGAGATCGCCGGGAACGTCGGGATGACCGCCGGAAACAACAGGAGAAACGTCGGAACGAAAAAAGCCGCGGACTCCATCGCCAACGACGTCGCGATCGTGCAGATGACGAACGAGACGACGACGATGAACAGGAGCTCACCGAGCGAAAACGTTAGAAACACGGCGGGATATTTCGGTCGACGGCGTCTGTCTGGGAGATGCGATTCTCGTGAGGGGTGATCCGACTGTGCTGAGGGGATAGCATCGATGTAGTAGATGGGTCACGTCTCACCAGCACCGTGGATCGCTACCCGAATCGAGGCTCCGTTTAAGGGGAGAGTACGGCGTCATCTCGGGGATCCTATTCGGTCTGCTCGGTGTATTCTGCCGCCGTTTGCAGCGATTCGATCTCGTCCGCATCGTCGATCTCGATCCGCAGCATCCACCCGTCCCCGTACGGGTCCTGATTGACCAGCTCCGGTGAGTCATAGAGCGCTTCGTTCACGTCGACGACCGTCCCCGAGACCGGGAGGAACAGGTCCGACATCGCTTTAATGCTCTCGATCATGCCGAACTGTTCTCCCTGTTCGAAGCCCTCGTCGACTTCGGGAAGTTCGACGAAAACGACGTCTCCGAGTTCGTCCTGTGCGAAATCAGTGATTCCGACGGTACCGGTTCCGTTCTCGACGCGGACCCACTCGTGTGACTCCAGATATCGGTGATCAGCCGGCGTTTCGAATGCCATGTGCGACGATGATCAGCGAACGTAATCAATGTTGTGGGGTCCGGCCGGAGCGGGTGGGGCTTAGTTAGCGATCTCGAAGTCGTCGTTCCACTCGTCGATCTCCTGTAGGTAGTCGGCCGCACCGGGATGGAACGGGATATCGGCCTGCTGTCCGCGGATCCCCCATCGATCCACCTCTTCGCCCTCGATCTCGACGGTCCCGAATCCGTAGCCCCAGAGCACGGAGTTGAGGTCGACCATCTCCTCTTGATTCTGGTGGAGTGTCTCCATCGCGTGATAGACGGTATCTCGGTCGAGGTCGCGGCGCATGACCGCAGTCGAGTTGAGCAGCGGTAGCGTCAGCGTGTCGTGGACGGTGTCCAGCGCGGACGACCACATCGGATGGCTCGTATCGATCTCCGCGATCTCGAAGAACGGGTACTGCGACAGGAGGTTGTCCCGTCCGGCGTCGCTCATCGGAACGATATCGCTGTCGACGGTTTCGAACGCCTCGACCGTCGCCGGGTTCGTGCTCATATTAATGATGCCGGTGAAGAACGCCGAGATTTCCTCGGATCGGTACGCGGAGATCGCCTCTGTGAATCCCATTCGTGTCGTTTCGACGTCTTCCCAGACGCCCTCCGCCCGGAGAACGCGCTCGCCGATCTCCGGGACCGCACCGCCCGGCGGTCCGAGGCTCACCGACTCCCCGGCTAGGTCCGGTACCTCCACGATGTCGTTCTCTTTCCGAGTGACGAAGCAGTGATTGAGGTTCTGAATCGTCGGTAACCCCTGCACCGGGCGGATGTCGACCGGCTCCTCCGAGAATGGGCCCTCCTCGTTGTACATCCAGTGGGTGACGATGTTGTGTGCGAACCCGATCTCGAGTTCGCCGGCGTCCAGCAGTCGCTGGTTGTGCACGAACCCCTGCGTGTTCTGCGCGCTGATTCCCAGCTGGTCGGAGTTGTTCTCGAAGAACGCTCCGAACACGGGTCCGAGGGAACCCGACCCGGACCCTTCGGTACTGGTTCCGAACCGCCAGGTTGTGTCCGTGTCCGACCCGCCGTCATCGGACGAGGAATCGTCAGCAGTACTCCCGTCACCTCCGGCGGATCCGTCTCCGTTGACGTCGTCCTCGCCGAGACATCCGGCGACGGCCACCGAACCGATCCCGACGCCAAGTGATTTCACTACGGTTCGTCTACTCTTGTACTGGTCGCTCTCTTGCACCATCTCGCTATTCAATAACACACATGCATATATATAAGTATCGTTCGGTATGGATCAGCCGATAATATTTTATATAATTCAGAAATTGAATAAATACATTAGTATTGGAAATATAAAAACGCCGTCAACCCCGATCCGACGAGGGCGGTCCCGGACAGCAGAACGAACAGGACGCTCATCGAAAAGTAGGTTAACACGACGCCGGTAACGGTCGCACCGACGGCTCCGACGCCGAAGACCCCCAGAGACATATAGCCGTACGAGAGCCCCCGTGTCTCGATGCTCGTGTGCTCGGCAATGATCGCATGCTCGAACGGCTGGATCATGAACAACACGAATCCGAAGAACACGCTCAAAACCAAGAGGAACGCGATCCCCCGATCGGCGACGAACACGAACAGAACCGATAGCGCCGAGAGAGCCAAGAGCGCGCCGCCGAGCCCGATTTCGGTCCGGTCGAGGCGGTCGATGAGCTTCCCGCCCGCGTACTGCCCGACAACGCCGACGAGCAGGATCCACGTGTACACGAACTGTGACGGCTCGATCTCACGACCGCCCACGACCACCCGTTCGAACAGCCGGAAATCCGCGAGTACCCCCGGAAGGAACGTCAACGCACCGCGGAGGTACAGCCCGTAGATGACGACGATACCGAAGATAACGGCGAACGCGGAGGTGAACAGTAGGATCGATCCGTCCCGGAACGTCAGGTTCGACTCGGAACGATCGTCGTCCGTCACAGCGGTGGTTTCGTCGAACTCCGTAAAAACGGTCAGAACGAAGACGAAAAACGTCGGAACCGTCAGCAGCGCTGCGACGAGCCGCCACTCGAAGAAGACGAGCAAGACGGCGACGATCAGCGGACCGAGCCCGATGCCGACGTTGCCGGCCATCCCGTGATACGCGAAGGCGCTGCCCTGTTGGTCGATCCCCTTGCTGATCACCGTTAGGCCCGCGGGATGGTACACGCTCGCGGCGGTTCCCCAACAGACTAACGCGATCGCCATGACGAGGATGTCAAACGAGAGGCTCAACAACAGAAACGACGCGCCCATCCCGACCAGACAGCCGGCGATCAGACGCTTTGAGCCATACCGATCGGCGAGTTTCCCGCCCGGAATCGCCCCGAGACCCCACATCGCGTATCCGGCGGTAACGATACCTCCGAGCGTCGCTGCCGTCACGTCAAACTCCGTCAGCCACACCACCATGAAAAGCGGTATCGACAGCTCGTACAGATGGAGGATAGCGTGAGCCGGCATAACCACTCGAAGGATCGACCGATCGTTTGTGTTCACGATGTCACCTTCGAAAGCATGCCGTCGCTACTGGTCCGGCATGAAGTCGTGTTCCACGCTCCCCTCGAATTCGCCTGCCGTAACGTCGTGTTCGAGCGTTCCGATCCCCTCGATTTCGATGGAGACGTGGTCGCCATCCGAGAGCGGACTGACTCCCGCGGGAGTCCCGGTGGCGATGACGTCGCCAGGTTCCAGCGTCATGAGATCCGTTATCTCGGCGATCAGTTCGGGTATCGAGAAGATCAGATCGTCGATCGTGGACTGCTGTTTGACCTCGTCGTTGACGCGGAGTTCGATCGCCGCGTCGTCGGGCACGTGCTCGGGCGTCGCAACCACCGGTCCCATAGGAGCGGCGTTGTCGAACGCCTTTCCCCGAACCCAATTCTGCTCTTCGCGCTGGTCGTCTCGATTCGAGATGTCGTTGACGATCGTGTATCCTTCGATAACACCCATCGCCTCGTCCTCGGGCACGTTTCGACAGTGAGTGCCGATCACTATGCCGAGTTCGGCCTCGTGGTCGATCCGCGATTTGTCCTTCGGGAGGTCCACGGTAGCGCCGTGGTTCGAGACCGTATTCGGTGTCTTCAGGAACAGCAAGGGCCGTTCTGGAATGTCCGAATCAGTCTCCTCGGCGTGGTTCAGGTAGTTCAATCCGACGCAGACGATCTTGCTCGGCTCGGTCGGACTCAAGACTTCGACGTCGTCGAGGTCGTACTGCTGTGTCGAGAAGACGACGGTATCGTCCTGTAATTCGCCGGTTCGAACTGTCCCTGCGGGATCTCGAAATCGGATTTTACGCATGGGTATCTATCGATACCCGAGTATCTACAAAAAGGTTACTACAAACTGAACCGCTGTGAGCCGGTTTGTTTGGGAGCGGCAGTCGGAGTCGGCGGCTCCGGGCTCATTTCGTAGAGAGGTGCGTCGTCGGCTCGTAATCGATTCCCGCCTTGTAACTCTGACCGACGATACATCCCGTATCGTACACTTCGAGGCATCGAGACGCGCGCTTTTCGTGCTCCGCTGGCACCTCAAGGTGTAGTTGGATGTCGATGTGACGGATCCGATTGGCGGTGTGGTCCGGCATGTTCTCGTCGACGTCGTCCTCTCCCGCGTCGTCGATCGTCGCCTCGGCTTTGATGTTGTAATCGTCGATCCGCGCCTTCGAGAGACACTGGGACAGCACGGACACCTGACACGCGGCGAGCGCCGTCATCATGTAATCGACGGGCGACGGGTGCGCGTCCTCGCCACCCATGCGCGGGATCCACTCGGGTTCGTCGATGAGCACTTCGTGTTTGTCTCGACAGAGGCCTCGCGTGGGTTCCCCCGCCGTTTTTTCGAACGTCGCTTTGCGACCCTCGTGACCGTGGCTTCCGGTTTTGTCTTCGGACATCATCTCTACCGTCCATCTATTCATATTAAAAATTATGGGTGGAAGGTGGCAACCGCCGACGAAACGGAAGCGCGTTGTCAACAGTCGGTGTATTAAAATAGTTCAGCGTTCCAGTATGTGTATGGTTGTAATCGTTGGTATCGAAAACTCGGACGACCACGCACTGATACGACAGGGAGCCGAACTCGCGGAGGCCTTCGAGGACTCGTTACACGTCGTGCACGTAACGGAGATCGACGTTCCGGCCGACGACATCGGCAGCGACTTCGCCGACGAGTCCGTGGCTCAACTCGAGTCGTCCGCGGCGGCGTCCGCCCGAAAAGCGCTCGGCGACGTGGGCGTCCCGACCGAGGGAGTCGGAATCGTCGACGAAAACGTCGCCCGAGCGCTCCTCGACTACGCGGCGCAGGTCGACGCTCGGTACATCGTGATCGGCGGGAGAAAGCGGACGGCGGTCGGGAAGGCGCTATTCGGGAGCACCACGCAATCCATCCTCCTCGAATCGACCGTCCCCGTCGTCACGGTCATGGACGAGTGATAGTCACCGGCACCAAAATCGGGACCGCGATCTTAAAACACGTAGATCAACGCCCCGAAGAGTGCAACGCTCCCGAGCAGGTACCCTCCTCGGGTCGCCCTGCTGATCTCTCCACGGATCCCCCAGTTCTGTAGGACCATGATCAACAGCCCGAGAGCGACCGTAGTCACGACGATCGTGATCAGCGACGCCGGGAACGTGAGGAAGATCAGGGACGGGTTATAGAGGATGATGAACGGGATGATAAGCATCGCGATACCGATGCGCATCGCCTCTAGACACGTCGAGATGAAATCGGACTCCGCGATGTTACACGCCACCGCACAGGTGAACGCCACCGGCGGCGTGATGTTGGAGAAGACGGCGACGTAAAACACGAAGAAGTGCGCTGCCGCCGGAGCGAACCCGAACTCCGTGAGTGCAGGGACGCCGACCGCAACCGTGATCAGGTAGGCCGCGATCGTCGGCATCCCCATGCCGAGGAGGATGATCACGATCGACAGAACGAGGAGGAACAGCAACGGACTGATCTCCGCGAGCTGGAGGATCTGTAGGGAAATCGCGATCCCGAGCCCGGTGATATTGAACATCGTGATGATGATGTTCAGCGCCGCGATGATGATGGTGATCGGCGCCATCGCCATCATCCCCTCGTAGACGCCCTCAAACACGGTCAGGGATTCGTTGAACAGCGGTGCCACGAGGGAGTCGTCGGTCGAATTTGCGAGGATGATCTGGCCGACGTAGTTGAGACCGACCAGCGTGACGATCGCCTGAAACGCCGCGCGTGCCGGGTTGATCCGGAACACAACCAAAACCCCGACCAAGAGCACCAGGCTACCGATTATCGGCATGAGATTGAAGAGCAACTGCCGGGTCGTCATCATTTCGACGCCTTCGATATCGGCTTCATCGACCCTGAGTTCCCGGTCGTCGTCTCCGGTAAGCTTGTTCGAGACGAGATGCACCGAAAAGACCACCATCCCGTAAAAAATGAACCCGGGGATAGCGCCCATGATAATGACGTCAGTGTACGAGATACCCAGGAGATCGGCCATAATGAACGCCACGATGCCCATCACCGGCGGCATGATCTGCCCGCCCGAGGACGCGACGCTCTCGATCGCGGCCGCGGTTTTTCCGGCTATCCCCCGCTCTTTCATCATCGGAATGGTGAACGATCCCGTCAGCGCCGTGTTTGCCGGTGCGCTACCGGAGATCGAACCGATGATCAGACTCGAGAGGACGGCGATCTGAGACACCCCTGACGACATGTGCTTTCCCGCCCGGAAGCCGATCTGTAAGAAGAGATTCAGTCCGCCCATCGCCTTGATCAACCCCGCGTAGACGAGAAAGACGAACACCCATCGCGCCCCCGATTGGGTCACGATTCCGAAGACGCCGTTGAATTCGACGGAGTTCGCCGTGATGACCCGCTGTCCTAAGCCGGCGTGCTGGAAGATCCCCGGCATGAACGGACCGAGAAACCCGTAAATAAGCGACACAACGACAAATCCGGTGAGGAACGCCCCATACTCTTTGTACGCCGAGAGAACCGTGAGTGCGATGATGAGAACACCGATAGCGATGTCCAGATCGGTGTATATTCCGACTCGGATCTGTCGAAGCGCGGTGAAATCAGAGATGAGGTAGTAGCCGGCTCCGAAACTCGCGAGCGCGAACGGGATGGAGATGTACCGTGTCGGGGCGTGTTCGGTGTCGGTGAACGTGTGCAGCCAGTAGATCCCGAGGCTGAACGTCCATAGCCAGACGGTATAAAACACGTTATCGCCGAACAAGAGCAACTGTGGCTGGAGTGCACCGACGAAGCCGAATGCGATCGCGAGGACCCCGACCAGATACTTCACCGGATGTTGTTTGCCTTCCGCAACAGAAGGTAGTCGCTGAGTATTGAGCGTTGCCATGGACTAGGAGGTTATTTCGGCCGATATTATATCTTTGCATGGCCCCGGAGACCGGTAACGCGCCTCGGTTTGTGCCCCGCACTGAGAAACACTTATACCACCGTTGCATCTACGCCTGATCGGACATACAGAACTCATGAGCCGAAGAAGCCTACCATCGGAGACGGACGTACTGGTTATCGGAGGCGGACCCGGAGGGTACGTGGCCGCGATCAGGGCGGGACAGCTCGGGTTGGACGTCGCGCTCGTCGACCGGGAGTACGGGGGAACGTGTCTCAACTACGGCTGTATTCCATCGAAGGCGATGATCACGGCCACGGGGATCGCCCACGAGGCCGAGACCGCGACCGAGATGGGTATTCACGCCGACATCGAATACGATTTCGTGGAGATGGTCGACTGGAAAGATGGGGTCGTCGACCGGCTCACCAGAGGAGTCGAGAAGCTCTGTAAAGCGAATCAGGTCTCGCTGATCGACGGATACGCCGAGTTCGTCGCCGACAATCGCGCGCGGATCGACCTCACGGAAGGGGAGGACCACGAGATCGATTTCGACGACGTCATCGTCGCAACTGGGTCCTCCCCGATCGAGATTCCCGGGTTCAGCTTCGACGACGAGCCGGTGTTGAGCTCTCGCGACGCGCTCGGGCTGACAGCGGTCCCGGACTCGCTCGTTATCGTCGGAGCGGGGTACATCGGCATGGAACTCGCCGGCGTCTTCGCCAAACTCGGAACGGATATCACTGTCGTCGAAATGCTCGATTCGGTTCTCCCCGGATACGATCCGGACCTCGTTCGCCCCGTGAAAACACGCGCCGAAGAGCTCGGTGTGGACTTCAATTTCGGCGAAGGCGCAAGCGAATGGCGCGAGAGTGACGACGGAATCGTGGTGACCACCCGGACCGAGGACGGAGACGAATCCCTCTACGAGAGCGACAAGGTGTTGGTCGCCGTGGGACGCTCACCGGTGACCGATACCCTCAATCTGGACGCGATCGGTCTCGAACCGAATGACTCCGGCTTCCTCGAAACGGATGATCGCGCGCGAACGACCCGAGACCACGTTTACGCCGTAGGGGACGTGGCGGGTGAGCCGATGCTCGCACACAAGGCGAGCGCGGAGGGCGAAGTTGCCGCCGAGGTGATCGCCGGGCACTCCTCCGCTCTGGATCACCGAGCGATCCCGGCCGCCGTGTTCACCGAACCGGAGATCGCGATGGTCGGAATGACAGAACGCGAGAGCCGCGAGGCGGGGATCGAGCCGACGGTCGGCGAGTTCCCGTTCCGCGCGAGCGGTCGATCGCTTACACTCGACAACGTCGACGGATTCGTTCGGATCGTTGCCGCTGCGGACACCGGACGCGTTATCGGCGGCCAGATCGTCGGGCCGGAGGCTTCCGAGCTGATCGCTATCATCGGCGGCGCGATAGAGACCGAGTCGACGCTGACGGATATCGCTTCGACGATCCACAGCCATCCCACGCTATCGGAGGCGGTGATGGAAGCCTCCCAGAACGCGCTCGGTCGCGCAATCCATACCCTCAATCGATGACACGTGTCCCTCGATCGATGATACGTGTTTAACAATAGTGAACAAGATATTTATCGGACGAGGCGCATGTGTGAGGTATGACCGAAGCCAAGAATCCGATCAAATCGACCGAAACGACCTTTCGAGTCCTCGAAGCGCTGTCGACCCAACGCAGTCCCACGGTCACCGCCCTTGCGGAGGACCTCGACCTATCGAAGGGGACGATACACAACCACTTATCGACGCTCCGAGGGCTCGGATACCTCACCAAACGAGGAAACGAGTATCACCTCGGCGTTCGATTTTCGCGACTCGGAACGATCGGGAGCGAACGGTTCGAAGTGTACCAAACCGGGACGACGATCATCGATAACCTCGCACAGACGACGGGAGAATGCGCCAACATCGTTGTCCGCGAGGAGACACGCGGGACGTACCTCCACACGTCTGTCGGTGAACACACCCCGCGCGTGACGATCCGACCGGGCGATCCTGCGGATCTCCTCCGATCGGCCGGGGGAAAAGCGATTCTGGCCCACGCCAGCAAAAAAGACGTTTCCGCGGTCCATACCCAGGAGTCAGACGGCAGTACGAACGTGTCGCTGGAGGACCGGCAGGAGGAACTGCGAGAGATCCGACAACGGTCCCTCTCGTTTAGCAGGGGTGAACACGAGCCGGATCGGTACGGCGTCGGCGCGCCGATCAAAACGCCGGACGGTGCTGTTCGGTGCGCCGTGGCTATCGTGGGTCCCGAGGAACGCCTGAGCGGGAAGGTCCTCCAGCAAGATCTCGCAGGACTCGTATCGAGCGCAGCGAAGGATATCGAACGGGAGATGATCGCCTCCAAGGGAGACTGAACCTCGATTGACGGACCGGATTTAGCGATACTAAACAAATTCACCAATCAGCGACGCTGCCGTCGTCGTGGTGCCACGTCGGGCTTCGCCAGTGGATGGACTCACCGGCCATCGTCTGGACGGTTTCGGTGTCGATCGTTATCCCCAGCCCGGGGGCGTCGGTCACCGAGAGGAACCCGTCTTCCCATTGGAAGTAGTCGTCGTTCGCGACGTAGCTGAAGAACTCGCTGTCGGGCTTCGAGTGGAGCTCGTCGTGCTGTTCTTGTTGCACGACGTTCTGGTTCGCGAGACTGAGTTGCAGGCAGGCAGCGAAGGATATCGGACCGACCGGAGACTTCGGCAGCACCCGAACCCCGTAAGATGACGCCAGATCGGCGATCTTCATGACTTCCGTGATCCCGCCGGCGTGCGCGAGTGCGGGTTGGACGTAGTCCACCGGTTGCCTCTCCAGAAGGATCCGGAACTCCTCTTTCGTGTACAACCGCTGCCCCGTCGCGATCGGATTCGAGCTCACCGAGGCGATCTCCGAGAGGGCGTTCTGATGCTCGGGAAGCACCGGTTCCTCGACGAACGTGAGGTTGTACGACGACAACTCGCTCACGAGCGACTTCGCGACTCCCAGTCCGACGCGGCCGCGGATATCCACGCCGACGTCGACGTGTTCTGGAATTACATCCATACAACTGTCAAGTCTGTTCTTCGCGTTCAACAGGATCTTTCGTGTCCGGGTGTTCGCGGGACCCGCGTTCATCATCAGTTCTATCGACTCGAATCCGTTTTCGACCGCGTATTTCGCCGAGTCGGCGAGGTCGTCGGGCTTGTCGCCGCTGACCCACTGTGACACGGCAATGCGATCGCGGACGGGCCCCCCAAGTAACTCGTACACCGGAGCGTTCATGTGTTTCCCTTTGAGATCCCAAAGGGCCTGGTCGATACCCGAGATCGCGCTCATCAGTATCGGGCCCCCCCTGTGGTGGGCACTGCGGTACATGTACTGCCAGTGCCGCTCAACGGGTAGCGGATCTTTGCCGATGAGGTACTCCTCGATCAGTTCCGTTACCGCCGCGCGAGTTGTCTGTTCTCGCCCCTCCACGATCGGCTCTCCCCAGCCCTCGAGACCGGTATCAGTCCGTAATCGGAGAAAGAGCCAGCGCGGTGGAACGGTGTATAAATCGAAGTCGACGATGCGCATACATCGGCGTTATCCGTTCTACAATTTATATATGGCGGTCGGATTCATTCCGGAATGCGCGTCTCCGCTGACGTCGACACACCGGAGCCGCACGCTGCATCGCCGGTGAGGGCGTCGTACCGGTCGCGCTTCGAACGTTCGAGCGATCCTCGTGAGTTACCGATCCGTGATGCGATCTCGGGCGACGATAGAAATATATCAGATAAACAAAATGCATGTGATTATAATATGTCATCCGGCAGTCTCAAAGCGTTGAGCCATACATCGTCCAGACGAAAGAACGGACGGTCGGATACGTTACCGATTCAACGAAGAACCGGCGAAGGAAGTGAGATCAGACGCCATCGTATAGAAGTAAACGTATATGGGATAAATACGATTGTATATTCGGAGTTAACACACAATATTCGTCAATTTCTACGCCATAGTTGATCACGAACTTAGACGAGACCGTTGGTCCACGGACCGCCCTCGGAGCTCCAAACAGTGGCGGGGCCTCGAGGTGGCGAGGTGTACAGAAATAACTGTAATATTATGCTATAGTTTTACTATAGTATTTCATATAATTCTTTGAGTTGAGCACGCTGTCGTTGCGGTCGCGGTTCAATGCGAAGTGCTCCGCTGGGTCAGCCCCGTCGACGACGATCCACGGCTTCTCGTCGGGATCGTACAGACGTTCGGGTACTCGCGGACGAGTCGGTCGAGGGCGGCGCGGCGCTGAGCCGCGAAGTTCGACGTGTGTTCGTCCTTTCGGTCGACGAGGCCTCGACCCCTGACGGGATCGTGGACCTATTAGCATAGGCAACACCGCTTTGGGGCTTTCCGCCGAACTCCCACGAGAGGGTGACTCACACCATGACAACGACATACTCCGAATGGACGGCGGCCCAAGAACGCGCGACCGTCGCGGTCGACGGCCACGACCTCGAAGTGGCGTACCGAGACGAAGGGACGGGTGACCCGGTGGTGTTCCTCCACGGGATCCCGACGAACTCGTACCTCTTCCGCTAACAGTTCGACGCGGTCGCGTCGGAGCGTCGGGCAATCGCGCCGGACGTGGTCGGCTACGGCAACTCGGCGATCCACGACGGATTCGACACGATCGACTTCGTCGGTCACGACCTGGGCAGCGGCGTCGGGCTGCGCTACGCCGCTCGCACGCCCGAGGCCGTGGATCGACTAGTCCTATCGAACTCCGTCGCCTATGACTCGTGGCCGATCCAGACCATCACCGACCTCGGACTCCCCGAAACCGCCCGTGAGACGAGCGTCGAGGAGCTTCAAGAGATGCTCGACGGCCTGTTCGCGTCTTTAATACCACGTGCGATGACCGGGCCCGATCAGCTATAAATTAATAATACACATCATTTTCCAGTTTCTATATTTTCTTATATATTTACAGACTACTATACTGACTCGTTTTTATTAGCATCTGTCTAATAGCACGATTATATCTAATATTCAGTTAATAATGGATATTGTACTGTATTCGGGAATATTTCTAGTGCCTATATAATTATACTCCCGATAAATTTCTTTTAATAACTTATCACAGGAATATCGGAAGATCCACACACAACGATACTGATGCTTATCGGATATGCGTGTTCGAGACTACCTATCGGTATGACACGACATATCGGCGTATTATATAAAAATACAGTTATAGAAAATCATCCGATATAAGGAATGAACGTACGTTCTCTCCCTCTCATTCGTGGGTCGGTCACGACGAAGCGAGGGTTCAAACCGGATCCGAACGAACCCGCACATATGTACGCCGTCGTCGGGTGCAACGAATGTGCGAACATGTGGCTCCTCCGCGATCCGGAGACGAGTGACACCGCGCAGTGTTCGCGATGCTCGAAGACACACCGAACGAGCAAGCTGAAACACTTCTTCGAGTCCGAGGACCGCGAGGCCGCGCGTGAAGCTCGTGCCGCGCTGCTCGCGAAGAAACACGGCGACAGCGAGGCGTTCGCCGAAGTCGATCACGTCGCCGAGTTGGAACGGGCCGTCGAGGAGGCGGGCATCGACGACCGCGAGTACTTGGAGACGTCGGGGATCGACGCCGACGCGGCGTTCGCTGCCGGCGCGCGCGCCGAGGGCAACGATTCGCCCGCTCGGAGTCGACCCGAGATCATCCGTGATGCGGTTCGAGCGGTCGACGAGCCCACCGAGGACGCGATCGTTGCGGACGCGGTCACCCACGGCGTTCCCGCCGACGCGGCCCGCGACCTCCTGGCGAAACTGACGCGGCGCGGCGAGCTCTCCGAATCGGGCGGACGCTACCGGGTGGTGTGAGGAGCGGACGATTCAGCGAGCGGGAAGCGGGGCGGCGAGACACAAGCCGCTGCTTGTCCCTCCCGAAAGCCTATACCTCGACCGGCGAACGCACGGAACATGGATACGCGAACGGCCCTCCTCTCCGCTGCCGTGGTACTTTTCCTCGTCGGTGCGATCGGCGTCGTCGCGGTTCCCGGTGCGCTCGACGATCCTCGGGAGCGTGACGGTCCCGACTATCCAAGCCACCTGAGCGTCGCGGACGTCGTCGTCCAACCGGGCGACGTCGGCGGTGCAACCGCCGAGCTCGACGTGCTCATGGATCTGGAACACCGCGGATCCACCGCCGAGAACGTCACCGTTCGATTCCGCGCGATCGACGCCGACTCCGGACTGCTGGCGGACGAGACGACGGTCGAGGTCGGCGACGTCGAAACCGACGCGGGGGATGCGGACGGCGCGGTAGCGGACGACCCCGCGGCGCGTCGGGCGGCGATGGAGTCGAGCAGCGAGCGACGTGTCGAGGGAACGCTCGAGGTGGAGCGTTCCGGCGGATACCGGCTCGAAACGCTCGTCTACGTCGACGGCGAGCGACGAACCGAGCAGTCGACTCGAGTGTCGGGCGTCGCCGCGCTCACGCCGTCGTACGCGGACTCCCGCGTCGGATTCACGGATGGGACCGTCTGGCCGACGGTAACCGTCACGGTCAGAAACACCGACGCCGACACGACGACGCTGGACGTGTCCGCCTCGGTCACGAACCGCGGTGACACCGACTCGGCGGACCTCGACCTCCGGCTTCTGGTTCGGCAGGCCGAATCGAACGTCGTCGCGGACGACGCCGAGGTGACCGTCGGATCGATACGACCCGGCCGAACGGACACGGTCACCGCGACCGTCGAAGTGCCGAACGAGTACAACTACTACGTCGACGTCGCGCTGTGGGACGACGACGTGCTGATCGACGAGACGCAAAGCGTCGCCAATCTCGATCCCCAAGAGAGTATTCAGGCGAACGAGACGGTACAGAACGTCGAGTTCGCCGTCGATGACTTCACCGACGACGCGGAGACGGTGACCGATCGGCCGACCCCCGAGGCCGAGGACGCCGGCGGAACCGAGGAGGATACGCCCGGCTTCGGCATCGCCCTCGCGGTGGTGGCGATCGCTGCGGCCGCGCTGTTCGCCCGGAGGAACCCATGACTGACGAGAGACCCATGACTGACGAGAGACCCATGACTGACGAGAGACCCATGACTGACGAGACACACACCGAAACCCATCACGACCGTATCGAGGATCGCACCGACGATCGGACCGATGATCACGACGATCGGATCGAGGATCGCACCGACGATCGGATCGAGGATCACGACGACGACCGGGCGACCGACCGTCCCGGATCCGACCGATTCGGTCGCCTCTCCGCGTCCGACGTACGCGGGGTCCTCGATAGGGTCGCGCTCGCCGCCTTGGTCCTGCTGGCGCTGATAGCCGGCTGGAACGTCTACGGACACGTCGGCACGGCGATCCGGACGTGGCTCGATCCCGCCTATCAGTCGGTCGCGCTCGCGGCGTTCAACCTCGCGGTGCTCATGGTCGCGCTGGCCGGCGTGATCCATCAGCTCCGCCGACTCCGCACCGACGAGGAGTCGGGAATCGGGACGACCGACTGAGGATCGGCACCCGATCCGCGACTACTCGTCGGGAAGCCGATCCGTGCTGGCGGGGATCCGTTCGACTCGCCCCGCGAGCGTCGCCGCGTCCCCGGCGACAGTCGACGCCTCGACGCCGGCTTCGTCCGCCACGAGCTGGACGTGTGCCGCCAACAGCGCGAGCGCACGCAACCCCTCGCTTTCGGGGTCGTCGGTTCGCTGGGCGAACGTCGTGTCGACCTCCCCGTCCCGGACGACGCCGACGTGGATCGCCTCGATGTCGGTGCCGTCGAGCAGGTCACGGGCGGCGTCCAGTTCAGCGTCGAACTCGTCCGTCTCGTCGCGCTCCGTCCGATCGTCGTCGGTGTTCATGCGCGACTATCCGGGCAGGAACGGCAAAAACACCGCGCTCCGAGACGTGCTCGTGAGAGGGACCGGATCGGACCGAGCCTCTCGGCTACTCCGGCCGCGGGCGGGCGATGAACAGCGCCTGTTCGAGCGTGAACGGGTCGTACACCGACTGGTGACAGACGCAGTAGGCACCGTCCTCGGCGTTGTATCGGGCCGATTCCTCGAGTTCCTTGTAGCCGGGAATACAACAGAAGTGGGTACACACGTTGAGGTACGCGATGAACCCCTGATCCGTCGACGCATCGACCCACTCGTCCTCCTGGGCGGCCTCCTCGATCCGCGGCGAGCGGATGACGACCGCGTTCAACACCGAGTCGGCGTCCTCGGACCGCCAGGTGACCGCGGCGGGCTTGCCGACGCCGTCGTTCCCGACGTCGTTACCCCACGTGTCGTAGTCGTCGAAATCGTCGACGTGGATCCGGTCTCCGGCGTCGTACGTCTCGTCCTGCCAGTCGTACGTCCCCGTCGCCGCTCGAAAGAGGTTATCGGACTCGAAGTTCGGCTGAACGTTCTCTTGCGATTCGATCCCGCAGTACTGGAACCACTCGCCCGAGTACGTGCGCCCGCCGAGTTCCTCGCGAGCGACCTCGATCTCGAAGCCGTCCTGTTCGACCGTCTGGACCTCGGGCCAGAGCCCTTCGAGGTATCCCTCGTCGTTCACTCGGACGGGAATCTGCGGGAGCCCGCGCGGTGCCGGCCCACCTGTGTGGGCGATCGTCATCGCGACGGTCGCGCCGCCGCCTACGCCACCCGAAGTCGTCAGAGAGTTCACGGTCGCCGATCCCGCCGCGCCGACGCCCGCGAGGGCCGCGCCCCCGACGACGCCCTTCACGAACCGCCGTCGGCCAGATTCGGCGGGATACTTGTCGGACTCGCTCATACCACTCGCTCGGGACGGATCGGTAAAAAGGGTGACGAACCGTCCAGCCTGCCGGGAACGCGACCTGTTTTACCCTTCCGGGAACGACGGCTCCGTCGATCGCTCGAACGTCGCCGATCCCGATCGGGCATAATAGTTTACTCGGCTGTGAGGCAACATTCGTTTTAGGCGGCGGATTTAACCGGATCGGACAGCAGTGTGTGTGGTATGCAGTTGCACAATCGAAACGTCCGGACGGACGTTCGCGAGCTCGGCGCGCTGCTCGGGGACGTACTATCCGCACAGACCTCGACGGAGGCGTTCGAGACGGTCGAAACCCTCCGTAACGCATCGATCGATTATCGCAGCGGTAGGGTAGCGGATCGGGAGACGCTCCGGAGCTCGGTCGACGAACTCTCGCCGACGAGAGAGGGGATCGTCGCTCGGGCGTTCACGACGTACTTCGAGCTCATCAACCTCGCCGAGGAACGCGAGCGCGTCCGCGCCGTCCGGAGCGCGGACGCCGACGGATCGCTCCACGACTCCTTCGAGAACACGCTCGCCGCGCTCTCGGCGGCCGGCGTCGACGACGAGGAGCTCACCGAGATCCTCGACGACGTCCTGATCGAACCGACGTTCACCGCCCATCCCACCGAGGCGCGACGAGCCACGGTCAAAGCGAAGCTCCGCTCGATCGCCACCCACATCGAGGAACTCGACGAGCGCAACCTCACCGAACGGGAACGGAACGCCATCTGGCGCGACGTCACGGCGGAGGTGACGAGCCTCTGGGGGACCCGTCAGGTCCGGCAGCGACGGCCCGAACCCCAGGACGAGGCGCGCAACGTCAGCTGGTATCTGGAGAACACCCTGTTCGACGTCGTCGGAGACGCCTACGAGGAGTTCGAGGAGACGATATCCAACGAGTACGACGACGTCGACTGCCCCAAGCTGTTCGAGTTCCGATCGTGGGCCGGATCCGACCGCGACGGCAACCCGTTCGTCACGCCAGCGGTGACCGAGGAGACGCTCGACCGTCAGCGCACCGTCGCCACCGAGACGTACCGCGAGCAGTGTAAGCGACTCTCGGCCGTGTTGAGCCACGACGGCGAGCGATACGCCGTCGGCGACGAGCTCGCGGCGTCGCTCGCGGCGGACGCCGAGCGCTTCCCGACCGTCGTCGAGGAGGCCCGCGAGCGCTACCCCGATGAACCGTACCGCCAGAAACTCCGCCTGATGCGTGAACGGCTCGACCGCGTCGGCGACGTCAGACCCGGCGGCTACCCCGACGGCGGGACGTTCCTCGACGATCTCGACGTCATCGCCGAGTCGCTGTCGACCGATCACAACGACTCCGTGCGGGAGTCGTTCATCGAGCCGCTCCGCAGGCAGGTCGACACGTTCGGACTCACCCTCGCGTCACTCGATCTCCGGGACCACCGCGAGAACCACACGGAGGCGGTCGCCGAGCTCGTTGGCGTGGAGAGCGTCGAGTACCGCGAGATGGACGAGACGGAACGGACCGCGTTCCTCACCGACGCCATCGAACAGGCGCAGCCGGTCGTCGACGTCGAGGATCCGGGCGACGTCTCGGAGACCGCCGAGCGCGTGCTTCGTCGGTTCCGGGCGCTCGCCGACTGGCAGGCGGAGTACGGCATGCAGGCGATAGACACCTACTGCATCTCGATGACCGAGGAGCCGAGCCACGTCCTCGAAGTGTTGTTCCTGGCCGACCAGGTGGGCGTCGTGTCGCTTCCCGGCCACTGCGGGCTCGACGTCGTTCCCCTGCTGGAGACGGAGTCAGCGCTCAACGGAGCCGAGCGTATCCTGGGGACGCTCTTCGAGAACGACGTGTACAGCACGGCGCTGGACGTGCGCGGGGGCCTCCAGGAAGTGATGCTCGGTTACTCCGACTCGAACAAGGAGAACGGCTTTCTCGCCGCCAACTGGGACCTCTACAAGAACCAGCGCCGACTCGCGGCGTTCTGTCGCGAGGAGGACGTGACCCTTCGACTGTTCCACGGTCGGGGCGGCTCGATATCCCGCGGCGGTGGTCCGATGAACGAGGCGCTGCTCGCGCTCCCGAACGAGACCGTCTCCGGACAGGTGAAGTTCACCGAGCAGGGCGAGGCGATCGCCGAGAAGTACGCCAACCCGCGGATCGCCGAGCGCGAGCTCGAACAGATGCTCGACGCACAGATCCGCGCTCGACACGAGGCGATCGAGGAGCCGACCGAGAGCGTTCCCGACGCGTGGGTCGACGCGATGGAGACGATGGCACCGGCCGCCAGAGAGACGTACCGGGACCTGTTGAACGCCGACGGGTTCGTCTCCTACTTCGAGCAGGCGACCCCGATCACGGTCGTCGAGGACCTCAACCTCGGCTCCCGTCCGGCCTCCCGATCCGGCGAGCGCAGCGTCGAGGACCTCCGCGCCATCCCGTGGGTGTTCTCGTGGACGCAGACCCGCCTCATCCTCCCCGGCTGGTACGCGGTGGCGTCCGGGATCGACGCATACCTCGACGAGGTCGGCGAGGAGGAGGGTCTCGAAACGCTTCGGGAGATGTTCGCGGAATGGCCGTTCTTCCGGACGACCCTCGATAACGCGTCGATGGCGCTCGCTCGAACGGAACCCGAGATCGCCGCCGAGTACGCGGATCTCGCCGCCGCCGACCTCCGCGATCGGTTCTACCCACAGCTCGTCGACGAGTACGAGCGAGCCCGCGAGCTCGTCCTCGCGGTGAGCGGTCGCGAGGAGCTCATCCGACGCGAGTGGCTCGCCGAGAGCCTCGACAGACGGAACCCCTACGTCGACCCGCTCAACCTCCTCCAGGCGGATCTGCTCGGACGAACCAACCGCACCGACGAGGAGGAGCGGACCCTACGGCTGACGGTCAACGGCATCGCTGCCGGAATGAAAAACACCGGGTGACTGCGCGGTCGATCGGTCGACGTTTCAGTCGTCCAGCTCCTCGACGGCCGTCTCGGGGGCTGACGCCGTTGCTCCCGGCTCGCCGGTCGCCAGCGGCCGCTCGTCGAACTCCGGATCGAACAGCCGGAGGGCGGTTTGTATCGTCTCCCAGTCGTCCTCACCGGCGGCGTCCCGCAGCGATCGGGTCGGTGCGGCCAGTAGCTGCCCGACCAGCGCGTCCGCCATCGCCTCGACGGTCTCACGCTGGTCGTCGGTGAGCTCTCCCTGTGCGTCGAGCTTCGAGAGCGCGCTGTCGAGTTCGCGGTTCTTCACCCGATCGGCTTCGGCGTACATCGTCGAGATGACGTCGTCGGCGCGCTTGCGTTTGTACGACTGCAACAGCCGATCGAGCTCCTCGTCGATGATCCGTTCGACCGCCTCGGCCTCCGTCGCGCGCTGTTTTCGAGTCCGGTGGGTCACGCTCTCCAACGCGTCGATGTCGAAAAGCGAGACGTTCGAGAGCTCCGCGGCCGACGGGTCGACGTCGCGAGGCTGTGCGATGTCGATACAGACGGCCCCGTCCATACCAGTCAGGTGGTCCGCATCGATCACCGGTTCGGAGCTCCCGGTCGCGGTGATGACGAGATCGGCGTCGGGGAGCAGACGAACGAGATCGGCGAGCGGAACGGCCGCCGCGTCGGTCTCGATCTCGCCGGCGACGAACTCCGCGTTCGGCACCGTCCGGTTGGCGACGATCACCTCGTCGACCTCGGTGTCGTCGAGGGCGCGTGCCGCGAGCGTCCCCATCTCGCCCGCCCCGACGACGATGGCGGTCGTTCCCGCGAGCTCCGTCTCCGAGGACGCCAGCTCGACCGCCGCGGACCCCAGCGAGACGACACCCTCGTTTATCGACGTCTCCGTCCGCGCACGCTCGCCGACGTGGATCGCCTTCGTTACCGCGTCCTCCAGAACGGGGCCGATCCCTCCCGCAGACCGACACTCCTCGTAGGCGACCCGGACCTGTCCGATGATCTGGTCCTCGCCGAGCACGAGGGATTCGAGCCCGGACGCGACACGCATCAGGTGTTCGAGGCTCTCCTCGTGGTCCATCCGTCGAACGGAGCCGTCACGGACGTCCGGCGCGAACGACGACAGCGCGGCTGCCCCGGCGGCAGGGCGCTCGACGACGACGTACGCCTCCGAACGGTTGCACGTCTGGATCGCGAACGCCTCCTCGACCCCGTCCCGAGCGAGCAGGTCCGAGACGGTCGCACGGACTCCGTCCCGGCCCGCGGCATCGATCTCGTCGACCCTCGCGCGACTGGACGCGACGGATGCACCGACGATCAGACCGGTCTCTTTCATTCTCGGAGCACCTCCTCGATCACCTTCTCTGCCTCTTGGCTGCCCTTGGACACCCCCTCTTGTAAAGCCTTCCAAACCCGATCCGATCGCACGACGGCCCGGATCGCCGCCCGCCTCCGCACGGGATCGACGTCGCGTTCGTGGAGCTCCGATCGCAGGGATCCGGAGAGCTCCGCCATCGCGCCGGCCCCGTCGATCTCCGCTTCGATCCGTTCGCGAAGCGCCTTCGACAGTGCCGGGCTCCGTCCACCCGTCGAGATCGCCACCCGAACCGGACCGTCGTCGACGGTCGCGGGGACGACGACGCTGCCCGGGTCGCGTTCGCCCGAGCGATCCGTCCGGTTCACCAGTGCACCGGCCTCGCGTGCGGCCGCCTCGGCGGCGGCGTTGATCGCGGCGTCGTCCGTGGCGGCAACGACGAGCGCCGGCGACGTTCGATCGACCAACTCGCGAACGCCGTGGGCGTCGGGCGCGTCGCGAACGAGATCGATGCGTCCGCCGTCTCCAGCACCCTCGGAGTCGGTACTCGCGGGATCGCCAGCGGCCGACGGCCGCTCATCCGCGAGTTCGACCAGCGCCTCGTCGAACGTCGGACTCACGACGACGACGCGCGACTCGGCGGCGAACCGCCGGGCTTTCCGCGCGCCGACGGCTCCGCCGCCGAACACGAGCACGGTCTCGCCGGCGAAATCGTGAAACAGGGGGATCATCGGTCGACTCCGTCGTTCCGGATCACTCGGTGTTACTGTCGGCCCGCTCGTCCAATCGGATACCGGTCTTTTTCAGGATCCGGGTCGAGAACAGCGTGTCCCAATCGTTCTCGCCGACGTCCCAGTGTTCGGCCATCGTCTCTCTCACCTGTGCGACCCGCTGTTCGCTCTCCGCCTCGGTCCGTCCGTGTGTCATCGCGAAGAAGTTGTACTCCCACACCCCGGCGTGGCGCGGTCGATGATAACAGTGAGTAACGAACTCGAGCGCGGCGACGGCGGGACCGACCTCGTCGAGCACCGCCTCGGGAACGTCCCAGACCGTCATCCCGTTTTCCGTGTAGCCGAGCGCGTAGTGGTTCGGAATCACGCCCACTCGACGCACTTTTCCCTCCTCGTTGAACCGCGTTATCGTCTCGACGACCCATCCGACGTCGGCGTCGATCCGCTCGGCGATGTCCGCGTACGGCGTCTCGCTCACCGGCAAGCCGCCCTGGATCTCGACGACGAGGTCGCGCTCCGCGGGCGTCAGCGACGACCGATCGACGGGGGTCACGTCGGGACCGATTCCGGATAGATCGACGTCGCCGTCCGGTACCGGGCCGTCGACGAGGAACTTCGCGCCGACGTGGAACTCCCGCTGCTTCGGCAGGTTGTACGTCTCCTGGCCGGTCACGTCCTCGATCTCCGCGAGCACCTCCTCGACCCGGTCGCTCCCGTCCTTGTCCGGGTCCGGGTGATCCGCGACGCTCACGACGAACCAGACGTTGAGATGCGGATGTTCGCGCTCGTAGTTGTGTGCGACCTCGCGGAACCCGTTGACCTGCTCAACTATCTCCTCGAATCGGTCCGCGGGCGCGTGCATCGCGACCAGCGACGCCGCACCGCCGATCTCCTCGGCGTTCACCAGCGCCCCGAACCGCGAGAGGACGCCCTCCTCGTCGAGTTCTCGGACGCGCTCGCACAGTTCCGCGCCGGTCACGTCGACTCCGTGCTCCCGGAGCGCGGCTGCCGCCGCCTCGAACGGTCGCTCCACGACGGGGAACCCCCCCTGAAACGCGTTGATGATCGCCCGATCGAGCGTCGACAACTCCGCGTCGACCTCCTTCATGCCCGGAGATCCGTCCTGCGAGAGAATAAGCGATCCGACCGGCAGGTCCGGGATCGGTGAACTGAGCGACGATCAGCCGTCGAGATCGTTGGCGATATCCGACAGCGACGAGCGGGGACCCCGACGAACGTCGTAGACGGTCCGCTCGCCCGGGAAGCGAAGACCGTACGCGTCTCCGGGCGCGAGCACGTCGAGGAGAACGACGTCGCCCTCCTCGCCACCGTGGTCGTCGATCCACTCGTGGAGCCGATTCGACCCCTCTCCCGGCGTGCGGGCGAGCCGCTTGTTGTCGAACGCGCCCCGAAGGAGCCGCCTCCCGCCCGCGCGCTCGACACGCGCGTGATACGTCTCCCGATCGATCGTCAAGCGGACGAGATCGCCTGCGGACGATCGAAGGGAGTCACACTCGCCCGAATCGAGCTTCGATGCGATCTCCTCGTCGTTCGGCACCCGTACGCACAGCCGTCGAGTGCCGCCGCTCCGCGCGAGCGAGGCGCGGACGGACGCGACGCTCTCGTCGTCGGACGGAACACGCGGCATCGAACGAGTTCGTTACTCCTCGTCGCCGGCGAGTGCGGACGCGACGTCGCCCTCTCCGTCGACGACCGACACGTTGATCTGCGCGACGTCGTCGGCGATCTCACGGCCGCGAACGGTGATGCGCTTTCGCTCGCCGTCCCGAGACGGCTTGAATCCGACGCCGCCCTCGAGGAGGAGCTCCTTCAGACGGGTTCCGGAGACGTCCGTTCGCATCGGTCGGCCGGTCTCGTCGGAGCCGCCGGTGATCTCGATCGTAAAGCCCTCGAGTCCGACGGCGTCGCCGCCGATCTCGTCGCCGAGCTCTCGTCCGAGGAAGCGGTTCGCGTCCTGTCCGTCGACCTCGCGCTGGACCGTCTCGCCGGTCTCGGGGTCGGCAACGACGACTTTGAATTCAGCCATGCGGAGAGAGTGACTCCCGCCGATAAAAAACACGTCGAAACGGGGACCGGCGTGTTCCCTCTTCACAACGTCTCCAGCGAGGCGGCAGTCGACCGGTTCTCCAGTGTCGTTACCGCGTCTCCTCACCGCCGACGAACTCGATCCGACGCTCCCGGCCGTCGGTCGGGACGTCCCCGTCCGCCGTCGAGCCGTCGCCGTCCCACGTTGCCGCTGCGAGCGCGTTTTCGAGGTGTCGTCCGACGAGTTCGGGATCGTCGGGACCGCCGGCGTCCGAGACGCTGCCGACCGCGGTCGGATCGAACGGCACGTCGAGCACGTCGTAGATCGGGGCGAGAACCTTCGCGATCTCGGCGGCGTCGTCCGTCGAGACGATCAGACAGCCAGCCACGAGCGCCGAGTCAGCGCGAACCCGTTGTGCGAGCCCGGCGATCTTTCCGCCTCCCGAGACCCGAACGGAGTGGTCGCCGGGACAGAACGCCGACGCCGGCTCCCCGTCCGAGACGTCCGCACCGAGGTCGGAGAGTGCCTCTCTCACGGCGTGTGAGGCCGTCTCGTACCGGTCCTCGATCCCTATTCGTGGGTTCGCAGACGGGATCGCAACGGCGAACGACACCGTTCGCCCGGTGTACGCGACGGCTCTTCCGCCGACGCTTCGATCGACAGGGTCGAACCCGCGCGCGGTCGCAAGCGCCGCTGCTCGCTTGTATCCGGGCGCGTTGGCGTCACGGCGTCCGAACGCGATCAGCCGATGTGGCGTCCAGACACGGACGGACGAGACGCTCTTCTCGTCGGCACGAGCCAGCATCCGTGCCGTCACCTCGCGATCGGCACGACGCGTCGATGCTCGACCCCTGAGCACGTTCATACAGCGGATCCGTCGCACGACGACAAACCGTTTGTGCCCACCTCGGTTGCCGTCTCGGCGTATGACGCAAACGTTTTCCTGCTCGTTGGACTGGTACCGGTATCGATGAGCGATCTCGGCGCGCTTCCCGTACAGGCGTACCTCCTCGCGTGTCTCCTCGCGGGGGGCCTCGGCCTCTGGCTCGCACGCCAGTCCTGGCTGGAACGCGAGGAGCCGGGCGGGGTCGAGGTCACGTTCTATCTCGCATGCGGCGGCGCGTTCTCACTTCTGTATGCGGTCCGTGTCGCCGGGTCCAGTCCGAGCGTCATGTCCGTCGCCACACAGCTCTCGACGCCGTTGCTCGCCGCGATGCCCGTCCTCTTCGCGAGCTTCACGTTCGCGTACGCGGGCCATGATCGCTTCCGGACCGAGCGAGGGATCGTCGCGCTCGCGGCTCCGGCGTTCGTCTGGACGATGGTCGCGTGGTCGAGCCGAACCCACGGGCTTGCCCGGCGATCGTTCGAGCCGGTCACGGACGGCCCGTTCACGCTCCTCGAACTCGGACTCGGCCCCGTCGGACTCGCGTTCGTGCTGTACGCGTACGCACTGTATTTCGCCGGTATCGTCGTGATCGTCGATCTGTATCGCCGGACGGGAAACCGATATCGGCTGCAGACGTTCGTCGCGTTGCTCGGCACGCTGTTCCCGCTTCTAGCGGGGTTCGTGACCGTCGTCGACGTCGGGAGCTTCGCGCATCTCGACTGGACGCCGGTCGGCTTCGTGCTCCACGGCGTCTTCCTCTACGGGACCGTGTTCTGGCTCGGAACGCTCGACGCGTCCGTCGCCGCGCGTGACACCGCCGTCGAGGTCATGCAGGACCCCGTCATCGTGTCCGGCTCGGACGGCTGTATCCGTGATCTCAACCCCGCCGCCGCCGAGCTGCTCTCGGCCGATACGGTCGGAGCGTCGCTGAACGACGTGTTCCCCGACCTCGGGACGGGATCCGACCGCTTGCTGTCGATCGATGGTCGTCGGTTCGACGTTCAGGAGGATCCCATCACGGATCCGCGCGGAACCGGTCGGGGACACGTCGTACTCCTCCGTGACGTCACCGAACGCGAACGGCGGCAGGCGGAGCTGGAACGACGGGAGACGCAGCTCGAACGGCAGAACGAGCGGTTAGAGGAGTTCGCGGGCGTCGTCTCTCACGACCTGCGGAACCCGCTCGCCGCCGCGACGGCGGCCGTCGAGTTGGTCCGTCACACCGACGAAGACCGCGACGACGCGCTCGACCGTGCGGCCACCGCACACGAACGAATGGACGATCTGATCGAGGGGCTACTGTCGCTCGCGACCGCGGGGAAGACTCTCGACTCGGTCGAGACGGTCTCGGTCGAGGGTGCTACTCGGACGGTGTGGTCTCGGCTGGAAACCGCTGACGCGGTACTCGATTTCGACGGCGACGACGTCACCGTTCGCGCCGACGGCGAGCGACTCACGCAACTGCTGGCGAACCTGTTCCGGAACGCGATCGAGCACGGTGGCGACGATGCCACCGTTCGTGTGAGCGCCGAGCGTGGCGACGACGGCGTCACCCTCCGTGTCGCGGACGACGGTGACGGTATCGATCCCGGCGATCGATCGCGCGTGTTCGAACGGGGCGTCTCGCTGAACGACGGGACGGGACTCGGGCTCTCGATCGTCGGCGACATCGCGGACGCACACGGCTGGTCCGTCGCGATCGTCGACGGCCCGCTTTCCGGGGCCTGTTTCGAGATCGCCGGTATGGAACCGACGACGGAGGCGGAGCGGTGACGGTCACGCTTCCACGGGACGTCGTTCGTCGGTACCGTCGGTTCTCGCGGTTCAACTCTCCGTATCCGGCACACGACCGCAGTCGTGCGATCGATCTGTACCCGTCGAGCAACGACGGGCTCTCACCAGTCACGGGAACGGTCCGGGAGACGCGAACTGTCGGCTGTCCGGACAGGCCCTACGCCGCGAGCACCGATCACCTGATCGTCATCGACCTCGCCGACGAGTGGTGTCGTCGGATCGGTGCCGAGCCGGGGACGACGGCGCGAGTGCTGCACGTGATCCCGGACGTCGTGCCCGGTGACGACGTCTCCGTGGGCGACGTGCTCGGTCCGATGACGCGTTCCGGCTTCTTCGGACGGTGGGTCGACAACCACGTCCATCTCGGCTTCCGCGCGCCCGGTACGAGCGCGCTCCGAGCGAGCGGGTCGCTCCCGGTGGCCGTCGACGTCGACGTCGAACCGATCCGGTGGGACGGAACCGGATCCGTCGTGGTGTGCGGTCCGTCGTCCGTCGTCCTCGACGCACCCGAACACCCGGATCCGGGTGGAGCGTTCGCCGCGATCGCAAGCGACGACGGCGTCCCGCTCGACGGCGGACTGGCCCACTACGGGGGTGGTGGGACGTTCGGGAGAGACGGCGGGCGCGACGGCGAGGGCGTCTCCCTGCTCGGGACGCGCGTCGGGACGCTTCGAGCGTCGACCATCGAGTGGGACCCGATCGACGTGTTCGCGAACGGACGACGCGTGACGGGATTGTCGATGTTCGCGGCATCCGACGGCGGATACGGAGCGAAGCTCGTCGATCCGGACGGCGATCTCACGGTCGGCGACCGGGTGAGGGTGACGATCCGTGAAAGCGACGATCCGATCCGTCTCAGCGTCGGGTGAGCGCGTTCGGTTCGGTGCGAGGAACGGTGGCGAACAGCCGGCACGAGCGGTGATCCGCGGTGGTGTGCCGGGCTCCCGCCTCGGCCACCGCGGTCGACGCGTTAGGTCACGGGGTGTGTGGCTCGGTATGCGGTTTAAATTCCGGGTCGAACAACTCGTCTCGGGTTCGACCGCGTTCCCCGGGATACAAGCCCCGTGGCGTCGACGAACGGGTATGAGCGAGTTCGACCCGGAGGAGATGGACCCGTTGCCGCCGGAGGCGGCGTCGTACGTCGAGCGACGAATCGAGGAGGAACACGGCTATCTCTCGTGGCTGAACACGTCGGTCGAGACGGTGGAGCGTGGACGTGTGGTGCTCTCGATCCCGTTCGACGAGAAGCTGACCAACGCCGACGGGCGAACGATCCACGGCGGGGTCGCGGCGACGCTGATCGACACCGCTGGCGGGGTCGCCCAGCGGACCGCTTTCGCTGACCCGCTCTCGGGCGGCGTCTCGACTATCAATCTCACGACGAACTATCTCCGCCCCGCGACCGGTTCGCTGCGTGCGGAAGCCGACGTCGTCCGCTCGGGCGGCTCGATCGGAGTCAGCGAGATGCGCGTCACGAGCACCACGAACGGAGAGAGCTCGGAGGTCGTCGTCGGACAGGGATCGTTCCGGCTGTTCCGTGACGCGGACCCGTAGTGGACCCGTAGCCGGTCCGTAACGGACGCTCGATCGCGTCACGCGCTGACGTCGTCGGCTGTTCCGCCCGTGGTCAGAAGAACCCGCCGACGCGCGCGATGAGTTTCGGCACCTCCTCGGCGATCGCGTGTCGCTTCACCAGCCCGAATCCCGCGACGATCACGAGGAAGCCGACGATCGTCCACCGGGTCACGGGCTCGGCGAGCAACACGACGCCGGCGACGGTCGCGACGACGGGAACGACGTACGACACGAGGTTGATCTCGAACGCACCGAGTCGGTCGAGCAGCGTGAAGTAGATCGTGTAGGCGAGGGCGGACGACAGCACGCCGAGGAACAGGAGCGCGACGAGCGCTGGGAGTTCCGTCGCCGGCAGCCGCTGTACCTCCCCGAGTCCGACGCTCGTCCCGTGCATCAACAGCGCACCGAGCAGCATCGCCCACGCGGTGAGCGAGACGCTCGAGATGTCGGTCTCGATCGTCCGGAGCCCGACGCTCGCGACCGACACGGCGATCACGCCGACGAAGATCAACGCGACGCCGACCGTCACGCCGCCGACCAGGTTCTCCGGGTCCGGTTGCGCGACGAGGCCGACGCCGACGAACGCCAACACGACGCCGATCGATCCGCGAGCGTCGAGGCTCGACTGGCCGATCCACACGGCGGCGGTCGCCGCGGTGACGATCGGAACGAGGCTGTAGGTGATCGCCGCGATCCCGCTCGTCGTGTACTGCTGGCCGACGAACAGCAGCGAGTTGTTCGCCGCGACGGAGAGCCCGCCGCTGAGCGCGATCGCGACCGCGTCTCCTCGGGTCCTCGGGAGCGGAGCCTCCTCCACGATCAGCGCGTAGCTCACGAGAAGCAGCGCGGCGAGGTCGAACCGATACGCCGCGTACAACACCGGCGAGTAGTACTCCAACCCGACCTCGATGGCGACGAACGAACCGCCCCACAGCGTTGCCAGCGCGAAAAACAGGACGGTGTCTCGATAGCGGGACACGAACCGGTCGACGACGAGGGTGCCTAAAGCGGTGTTCGTTCCGGCCGCGGAAGCCGGATCAGTACCCGCGACTGATGAGGTAGTCCGCGATGTCCTCGAGCAGGCTCCGGGCGTCGTTGTCGGGGAGCACCTGCAGGTGCTCTTTCGACCGCGCCGTGAGATCGTCGGCCATCTCGCGGGCGTAGGTGATGGATCCGGACTTCTCGAGCGCCGACACCGCCTCGTCGACCTCCGATTCGGTCACTTCAGCGGGGGTCTCGGCGTCGACGAGGTCGTCCACGTCGACGCCCTGTTGGCGTGCGTGAAGGGTGATCAGCGTCTCTTTGTCCTCGACGAGGTCCGACCCGCGCTGTTTGCCCAACTGGGCCGACGGGACGGTCAAGTCGAGCACGTCGTCCTGGATCTGGAACGCGCGGCCGGAGTCGATACCGTACTGGTATAAGGCGTCGACGACCTCCTCGTCGCAGCCGAGCAGAACCGCGGGGGTCGCCGCGGCAGCGCCGTACAGCACGGCGGTTTTCAGCTCGACCATCTCCAAGTACTCCTCTGGACGGATGTCGTCACGCGACTCGAAGGAGACGTCGAACGCCTGCCCCTCGCAGATCTCCGTGCAGGTCGTCGCGAGCAGTCGCATCGCCTCCAGCCCGTCTGCGGGGTCCGCTCCCGTCTCGGTCATGATCTCGAACGCCTTCGAGTACAGCGTGTCGCCGGCGAGGATCGCCGTCGAGGTGTCGTACTGCTCGTGGACCGCCGGCACGCCGCGCCGGAGGTCGTCCTCGTCCATGATGTCGTCGTGAATGAGGGTGAACGACTGGATCACCTCGATCGACACCGCCGCGCGCATGAGATCTATCTCCTCGCCGTCCGGCGTCGGGAACGATCGGTAGTCGGCGGTCATCGGTTCCACGTCGGAGACCGCCTCCGCCGCCAGCATCGTCACCGTTGGGCGGAGCCGTTTCCCGCCGGCTTCGAGGATGTACCGAGACGCCTCGTACAGGCGCTCGGGGCGCTGCATCGGCAGCTCCTCGTCGATAGCGGCGTTGATCAGCTCGCGCCGCTCGCGGATGGCGTCGAGCACCCGCGCCTCCGTGGTTTCGCTCGTCATTCGACGAGCTGGATCGTGTTTCCGTTCTCCGTGACGTGGAGGTCACGACCGAGCTTGTACCCCTGCGATGACGCGAGGTTGACGTACGGGGCGAACCCCTTGAGGTTCTGGTGGGCCGGGATGACGTGTTGCGGCTGCAACGCGTCGAGCATCTCGTAGTGGCCCTCCTCACGGAGGTGGCCCGAGACGTGGATGTCGTCGTAGATGCGAGCGCCCTGCATCCGGAGGAGCTGCTCGGACTGGTAGCGCTGCCCCTCGTTGGTCGGCTCCGGAATGACGCGGGCGCTGAAGACGACCTTGTCGCCGTCCTCCAGTTCGTACGGGGTCTCGCCACGGCCCATTCGGGTGAGCATCGCGCGCGGCTCGCCCTGGTGGCCCGTCACGATCGGGAGGAAGTTCCCCTTCCCCTCCTTCATGATCCGCTTGAACGCGCGGTCGACGGATTTCCGGTGACCGTACATGCCGATGTCACCCTCGAAGTCGACGAAGTCGAGCCGCTCGGCGGTACCGGAGTACTTCTCCATCGAGCGGCCGAGAAGAACCGGCTGTCGGCCGATCTCTCGGGCGTACTCGACGAGCGACTGGACGCGGGCGATGTGTGAGGAGAACGTCGTGGCGACGATCCCGCCGGAGTAGTCCTCCATCGACGTGAACGTGTCGTGGACGTGCTTTCGGGCGACGGACTCGGAGGGCGTTCGGCCCTTCCGGCCGGCGTTCGTGCAGTCCTCGACGTAACAGAGGACGCCCTCGTCCTGTCGACCGATCTCGCGGAACCGCTGCATGTCGATCGGGTCGCCGATGACCGGCGAGTGATCCATCCGCTTGTCGAGGCCGTACACGATCGCACCCTCGGGCGTGTGGAGAACCGGGTTGATCGCGTCGATGATGGAGTGAGTGACGTTGACGAACTCCATCTCGATCTGCTCGGAGTCGCCGATGGCCATCGTGCCGCCGGCCTCCATCTTCACGAGGTCGTTGTCGACCTGGAACTTGTTTTCGTCCTGGATCTGCTGTTTCACCAGCTCGATCGTGTACGGGGAGGCGACGACCGGTGCGTCGTACCGATGGGCGAGCTTGGGGATCGCTGCGATGTGGTCGAGGTGACCGTGGGTGGGAACGATCGCCTGTACGTCGCCCTCCAGATCGCTCATGATCCGGTCGTCCGGGATGGCACCCATGTCGATCAGGTCGAGACTGTGCATCTTTTCCGTCTCCACGTTGTCGTGGATCAGGACCTTACTGAGGTTCAGGCCCATGTCGAAGATGACGATGTCCTCGCCCGCTCGTACCGCCGTCATCTGCCGACCGACTTCCTCGTATCCGCCGATTGTTGCGATTTCGATTTCCATGGTTCGTGGTTGTGAACGCCGCGAAACGGCGTGTTGTCACTGAAACCCGCATAAAGGGGCCGTCAGCCCCGGCGTCTTACAGCGCGTCGGTGAAGGCCCCGCTACGGTCGAGCCGATGTCGGCTCACCGTGTCCCGCGGGAGTGTGATGGTTGATGGTACAGGGGCCCATCTTAAAAACTACGGGGTTCCGGGAGCACCGGTGCGTGCGTGCCGAACCGGAATCGACGGATTCCGGCCACGTGAGTCGTTCACTCGCTGTCTTCGGTCCCGGTATTTTTAATAGCGAGACGAGCACCGGTGTACGTAATGAGTGGACGACCCCTCGACGTGCTCGAAGCGTCGCTCGAGGAGCCCGTGACGGTGCACCTGAAGGACGGAACGACCTACTACGGGATCCTGTCCGGCTACGACCAGCACATGAACGTCGTCATCGACCCGGAGTCCGGCGTCGACGACCGCGTTGAAGACGACCTTGACGCGGAGTTCGCGGTCGCCATCGAAGACACAACGATTATACGCGGCGATAACGTCGTCTCCATCAAAGTATGACCGGCTCCGGTACGCCCTCTCAAGGGAAGAAGAACAAGACCGTTCACGTGAAGTGCCGCCGCTGTGGCGAGGCCTCCTACCACATCACAAAGGAGCGCTGCTCCTCCTGTGGCTTCGGGAAGTCCGCAAAGCGACGTGATTACGCCTGGCAGTCGAAAGCCGGCGACAACTGACGCGACGACCGTTTCTCCGTTTCGCGACAGTCGTTCAGTCAGGTAGCGTCGCGAATAGCCGCCGTTAGCAGCTCGCAGCCGATCTCGATCTCGCGTTCGGTGACGTCCATCGGCGGGAGGATCCGCAACACCTTGTAGCCGCACGCGAGGGTGAGCAGTCCGTGTCCGAGCGCCGCCGTCATCGTGTCGTCACGTACCTCCTTGCTCTCGAACTCGACGCCGAGCATGAGTCCCTTCCCGCGGACGTCGACGACTCCGTCGGGGGCCGCGTCTCGCATCGTCTCGCGGAACTGTCTGCCGCGAACGACCGCGTTGTCCATCAGGTCCTCCTCGCGGATCGCGTCGATCGTGAGCGCGCCCTGCACGGAGGCGATGACGTCGCCGGCACCCCACGTCGAGGAGAGCCGACTCTCCTCGGCTGGAAACACGTCGGATCGGGAGACAGTCGCGCCGACCCGAAGGCCCTTCGCGCTGGTGATCACGTCGGGTTCGATCGCGTAGTTGTCCGCACCCCACGTCTTCCCGGTCCGCCCGAGTCCGGACTGGATCTCGTCGGCGATGAGGGTGATGTCGTGCTCCTCGACGACGGCGGCGATCTCGTCCATGAACGCGTCGGAGGGGAACCGGTACCCGCCTTCCCCCTGGATCGGCTCCATGATCAGGTACGCGACCTCGTTCGGGTTGATGTGGCCGCGCTCGGGGTCGAGCTTTCGACGAAGCCGGGAGACGCCGTCGACGAAGAATCCACACGAACAGTCCGCGGGGGTACAGGTCCGATCGTCACAGAAGGGGACGTCGTGGACGCTGCTGATCTCCGGGAACTTCCGACGGTACACCTCCTTCGACCGGTTCAACGAGAGCGCGCCGAGGGTCCGTCCGTGGAACGCCCCGTCGAACGTGATCGCGTACTTGTCCCCGCCGGCGTGGTCGTAGGATATCTTGATCGCGTTTTCGATCGCCTCCGCTCCGGAGTTCGAGAGGAAGACGGTGTCCATGTCGTAGTGGGCGGTGAGGTCGGTGAGCCGTTCCATCAGGTCGGTCGGCCCCGGAAGCCCGTCGTCGCCGTCGACGTAGAAGTCCTGCCCCGCGATCTTCAGCGGATCGACGAGATCGAACTCCGAGAGCCGCTCCATGATCAGCGGGTTGTTGTAGCCGAGCGGAGCGGCGGCGACATGGCTCGTGAAATCGAGGAGGACGTTCCCATCGACGTCGGTGCAGAAGGGCCCCTCGGCGGGTGCAGTGCGGTCCCAGACGAAATCGTACACGTACGTGCTGGGTGCGGCCGACGCGTGGTGACGTTCGACCTGCTCTCGGGCACGTTCTCCCGGGAACTCGGTCACGTCCGGCGTCACGGTGTCGCGATCCATGGGCCATGATACGGCATCTCAGGGGTTAAACCCAACCGCTTATCGAGACCGGTGGAGAACGATCCGATCGGGCTCTGTTGAGATCTTACTCGTCAGATATAATTCAGTACAGTCAGCATGAGCAGTTGCCTGAAATCCGCGACGGATCGAAGTTAACACATATATCCGACGACCGTGTCTTCCTCCTTTATATGCGATTCTGTGACGAGTGTGGTTCGATGATGCACACGGCGGGCGAGACGTGGGTGTGTCGCTCCTGTGAGAACGAGGAGCCGCGGGACTCGCAAGCAGAATCGGCGATGACGACCCAGGATGGACAGCGGGACGACGGGGCACCCGCCGTGGCCGACGCGACCCAGGGTTCCACCGAAACGATGCAGGAGCCCTGTCCGGCGGACGACTGCGACAGCGACCGGGCCTACTACGAGATGATGCCGAAACCGGGCGGCTCCTATGAGGTTCGGCTGTTCACCTGCATCGAGTGCGGCCACAAGTGGCGCGAGTCCTGACGACGCATCTCGCGAACCCCGCCGCTTAAATATGCACAGACCGCCACATCAGACTCTCAACTCGCGGGGTCACGAGAGTAATTCCGTATTAACACCGAACAGCTCGTGAAACGGTGTCTGTAGTTAACTGGTGATCCTCCCTCCATACGCTACCATGTCCGATAACTCCGATCGCGCCGCGTGGCAGGTAACGACCGACCCCGAACGGATACGGGAGTGGGCCGAGGAGCACGAGACGGTGCCCGTACTCGCCGACGAGACGGGGGATAACCTGCGACTGCTCTCGAACCCCGCCGACGATCGCGGCGAACAGCTATCCTGGAACCAGTTCTTCGAGCGCTTCGAGACCGAGTCGCTGGCGCTCCGGTACCGAGAGACTGCGACCGGGGGAGAGGGCCAGCCGGCATACGAGCTCGTGGACAGAGACGATATCACCGGAGCGGAAGTCCGCGGACAGGAGGCCCCTGACTCCCGCGAGGCACACACGCACGAGGACGACGGCGAACGTCAGTCGACTCCCCCGGGGACGGAAGGGACCGGCGTCACACAGGTCGACAGCGAGACGGCCGCCCGGAGCGACGAGGCAGCCAAGGAGAGCGAGAGGTCGACTTCGGACGCGGAAGTGGACGGTGCCGCGGAACGGGACACCGCGATGTCGGAGTCGTCGCGCGCCGTCGAGACGGGTGCGTTCGTCCTCGACGAGATTCACGAGGCGCGCGGGCTCGGGGACGACGTCGAGGACGAGTACGTGACGTTCCGGAACACGGGCGACGAGGCGCTGAACCTCTCGGGCTGGGTCGTCGAAAACGAAGCCGGTCAGCGGTTCGCCTTCCCGGACGGGTTCACGCTCGACCCCGGCGAGAACGTCGCGGTGCACAGCGGCCGGGGATCGGACGCCGAGACCGATCTCTACTGGGGTACCACGAGCGGGGTCTGGGACGACGACGGTGATACGATCACCGTGAGGACCGCGGACGGGCGTGAGGTGCTTCGAGAGCCGTACCTGAAGTGAATCGGACGCTCGATGGGTGACGGGGTGGCGACTGACGGCGGGAGCCCGACCGTTAGTCGATTTTGGACGTCGCGAACTCGTCGGCGAACGCGTCCACAGTCACTTTGAGCATGCCGATGACGACGGGGCCATAGAAGATGCCCATGAAGCCGATGACGTAGATGCCGCCGAGGACGCCGAGGATGATGACGCTCGGGTTGATCTTCGCGTATCGGTCGACGACGATCGGTCGGAGGTAATCGTCGGAAACGCCGACGACGATCGCCCCCCACAGGAAGAGGCCGACTGCCAGCGTGGTCTGACCGTTCAGGAAAAGGAAGACGGCAGCCGGCCCCCACACGAGGAACGAGCCGACGATCGGCAGCAGCGAGAGGACGGTCATCACGACCGTCCAGAACGTGGCGTTCGGGATGCCGGTCACTATCAGGCCGAGGCCTGCGAGCAGACCCTGTATCAATGCGACGAGGACGTGACCGAACAGGACCGCTTTCAGGATGCGGTTAAGCTCGTCGTAGTACTCGCTCTGCGTGTCGTCGGCGAGTGGCATCCGGGCATGGAGCCACTCGAAGAACTCCTCGCGATCCTTCAGGAAGTAAAACAGCAGGAACAGCGTCAGCCCCACGCCGATGGCGGTGTGGGTGATCGCCCCCACCACGTTCATCACACCGTCGGGCTCAACGGCACCGGCCGCCGACTGCAGCGAACTGGAGAGGTCGACGGTTCGCCCCGTGAACCCCTCGATACGCTCCTCCAGCGGGGAGAGGGTGACGTTCCCTTCGCTGACGGCCTGGAGGAACGCGACGGCGTCCGACGCGGTCCTGTGGACGACGTACACGAACGGTAGGACGACCGTGATCGACGCCACGAGTACGATGACTGTGGCCGATCTCCCCGCACTTATCCGGCCCTCCAAGCGTTTCTGGACGGGTAAAAAGAGGACCGTAAGCAACACCGCAAGGAGGAAGAAGTTGAGGAACGGTAACACGTGCGCTACTGTCAGCGCGAGAAGAACGGCAAAGACGAGCAGGAAGACGCCTTTCGAGGTATTCATACCGATTTGACACGACGCAGGCGGAAAAGTAGGCGCTTGATGCCGGGGGAAGGGTTTCCGACGTCGCAGTTATGCGCGTCGTAACGGCCGTTCGTGTCGAACACGATCGAGTGTGCGGCAGCGCCGCCGGCGTCGATGGCCAGGGTAAACCACCGCCGTGACCCGTGGTACCGTGTTGACGAACACGCGCAAGAATCGGTCGACACTGGCCGCGCTCACTCGGTGGAGTGGGCGTCCCGATTCGGACCGAACAGGTTCGCTGGATCGTACTCGTCTTTCAACGCGATCAACCGTTCGTAAGCCGCCCCGAACGTGGTCTCCAGTGCGGCCTCGCCTCCTTCGAAAAAGCCCGGAAAGTTCAGGTAGAACGAACCGTCGGAGAACTGCCGCATGTCGGCGATGCAGTCACGGACCCACTCGACGTTAGCATCGTCGTTCGCGGCCTCCTCCCAGTTCGCCTCGATCCCGAGGAGGAACGGCGCGTGCCGGCCCGCGAACGCGCTCTCTTCGGGAGCGATATCCGTGATCGCGCCACCCAGCTCCCAGATATCGACGGTCGAGAGCGGCGACGGTGCGGTCTCCGCCCAGTAGCAGATCCGATCGATGGCGGACTCGGTGAGCCCATCAAGATAGAGCGATTTCCAGTAGTATCTCATCCCGTCCGGGTAATCCTCGTCGAAGATCCGCTGGAACTCGGCGTAGGGTACCGTCGCGCTGAAGTCGGCGATCGGGTCGCCGAGTTCCCGCAACGGTGCGAGCACCGCCTCGCCTTCCTCGGGGGGCCCCGCATAACACCCCAGAAGGCCGATCTTGCGGTCGTCCATCGCGTCGTCGGGGAACAGCTCCTCGTCGGGCATCACGCCGGTAGACGAAAGCGTGGTGGCCTCGTCGGGTGCCGTCGCGACGTACTCGCGATACGCGCGCAGACACTCGGATGCGCGTTCCCCCGGATAGAGCACGAAACAGGTCGCCACGGCCGGTCCGACCGGGTGGAGTTCGAACTCGAAGCCCGTTACGACTCCAAGTCCGCCCCCACCACCACGAAGCCCCCAGAACAGCTCCTCGTTCTCGTCGGCGCTGGCCGTCAGGTACCGGCCGTCCGCGGTGACGACGTCCACCGACCGGAGGTTGTCACAGCTCAGGCCGTACTTGCACCGGAGGTGGCCGATGCCGCCGCCGAGGGTGAGCCCTGCGACGCCGGTCTTCGAGACGACGCCCCCGGGTGTCGCCAGGCCGAACGCCTGGGTTTCGTGGTCGACGTCGGCCCAGGTGGCACCGCCCTGGACCCACGCCGTCCGCTCCTCGGGGTCGACCCACACGCCCCGCATCTCCGAGAGGTCGATCACGAGCCCGTCGTCGCAGACGGCCGTGCCGGCAACGTTGTGGCCGCCACCCCGGACGGCCACGCGAAGGCCGCTCTCGCGGGCAAATTCGACCGCATGGATGACGTCCGCCGCGCCTCGACATCGGACGACCACTCCCGGATGCTTGTCGATCATCCCGTTCCAGACGGCGCGAGCGTCGTCGTACTCGGCGTCATTGAGTTGGATCACGTCCCCGTACACGTCGGTTCGAAACCGCTCGATCCGTTCGTCGTCGATGGGTGATAGGACCATACATACTCGATAGGCTGCAGCGCTGTTAGCCTCATTCACTGAAACACGTTCGGCGGGAGACGCGCTGTTTCAGGTCGTGAGACGCCTCTCGTTTCCCGCACGCGATAACGTTACAATCTGTGCCACCCATTATTGAGGGAGTCCCATGGAGTTCCCCGGAGACGAACAAACGTCCGAGGACGGGCGTCCACCGCCCGGTTCGCCGACCCTAGAGGCCCTGCTTGAGAACGCGCGAACCCAACGGTACCTCGGACAGCGACTTGACGCCGCGGGCGACCGTGTCGACACGGACCTACTCGGCGATATCGTGCGGCACAGACCGGTCCTGGAGGCGCTCCGCACGGAGCCGCTCGACCGCCGAGAGATCGAGGAGCGCCTCGACGTCTCTCGGGCGACGAGTCACCGCTTCACGCGGTGGCTCGACGAACAGGGCTTCGTCGAGAAGGCCGACGGTCGGTTTCGGTTGACCGGGCGGGGCGAGGCGGTCGCCGACGAAGTACTTCGGTTCGAAGCGAACGTTCACACCGTCCACCGGCTCGCGCCGCTCCTGGACACGATCTGTGAGGACCACCAGGAGTTCGTCCTCGAACCGTTCGTGGACGCAAAGGTCACGCTTGCAGAGCCGAACGATCCCTACCAACCGGTCGAGCGGTTCATCTCGCTTCTCAAAGAGTCGAAGACCTTCCGTGGGTTCAACACGACGCACATGGCACCGCTCGTTCTCGGCGGGTTCCACCACCAGATCTTCGAGGAGACCGACACGGAGATCATCTATCTCCCTCACATCGTCGAGACGCTCTTCGAGACGTACCCGGAGCGCGCCCGCGAGGCGATCGACCGCGGCCACCTCGCCCTTCGGACGCGTGATGACCTTCCGTACGGTCTCGCGGTCTTCGACGAGCGCGTCGGGATCGGAGGCTACGACGAGACCACTGGACTCATGCAGGTGTTCGTCGATACGGATGCATCGATCGCGTACGAGTGGGCCGACCGGGTGTACGCCGCGGTCAGAGCGGATTCCACTCCACTCCATGAGCGGAACCCGAACTGGTGAGACACGCACGGGAGAGACGTGGTGACGTGTATCGACGATTTCCGGTAGAGATGTGGATGGAAAGCTGGCCTCGGGCACTCGCGTCCCCTCTTCCCCAGTGGTTCGTCGGCTCGTACGGATGATGTGCCCATATAAGGGATTGTGCGGCTGGAGCGTAGTACCGGTGCCCGTCGTGGATGTGAGTGCGGCCGAATCCCCGTGTTGTGTTTTTAAGTCCGTAGTGAAAGAAGGGCTACGTGTTGGATGGAGCCAACAGTATGGATCGTCGCCACGGCCATTGCTGCCCCATTCCTCACAGCAGCCGTCATACCGCTGTTTCACCGGCTGCTCGGGGACTCAACCGGCTACGTCGGCGTCGTTGTTGCGATCGTCTCGTTTGGCCTCGTTGCATCGCAACGAGGAGCGCAAGGGACAGTCGCGTTCACCTGGATCCCGTCTATGGACGTCGCTGTCCGGTTCACCGTCGACGGGTGGGCGCTGCTGTTCGCGATGCTCGCGAGCGGTATCGGCGTGCTGATTTTCAGCTATTCGGTCAGATACATGCGAGGAAAACCCAACCTCTCTCGGTTTTACGCTGCCCTGCTGGGCTTTATGGGATCGATTCTCGGCGTGGCGTTCGCTGCCGACATCGTGGTACTCTTTCTGTTCTGGGAGTTGACGAGCGTCTTCTCGTTCGTCCTCATCGGCTACCACACCGAGGATAGTGAGTCCGGGTACTCCGCACGGATGGCACTGCTCGTAACCGTCGGTGGAGGGTTGTGCTTGCTTTTCGGGTTGCTGTTGGTCGCTGTTGCAGCCGACGTGGCACTGGGTACGCGAACGTTCGATCTCACGACGATCCTCGCAAACGGCGAGGCGGTTCGAGCCGTGCTCACCGATCGGGGACTCTTCACACCGGCGCTCATCCTGATCGCTGTCGCCGCCGCCGCGAAATCGGCACAGGTCCCCTTGCACTTCTGGCTTCCGAACGCGATGGTTGCCCCGACGCCCGTCTCTGCGTTTCTCCACTCGGCGACGATGGTGAAGGTCGGCGTGTACGCCATCGGGCGGCTCCGACCGCTGTTTTACGGTGACGAGTGGATGCTCGTGTTTGCGACCATCGGACTGGTGACGATGTTGGTCGGGGCGATGCTTGCAGTGCTGGCGACCGACATCAAGGAGCTTCTGGCGTACTCCACGGCGAGTCATCTCGGTCTGATGGTGGCTGGGTTCGGGTTCCAATCTCACTACGGCCCGGAGGCCGGCGCATTTCACCTGTTCAATCACGCACTCTTCAAGGCGGCGCTGTTTCTGGTGGCCGGTATCGTCGCCCACGAAGTCGGTAGGCGACAGCTTGCTGATCTCAGTGGTCTGCGACACGACCTGCCCGTAACCGCGGGGATCACCGTCATCGCCGCGTTGAGCATGGCGGGGATACCCCCGCTCAACGGCTTCTACTCGAAGGAGCTGCTGTTCGAGGCGGCGTGGATGACCGCGAACGACGGCGGTGGTCTCGCGTGGCTCTATCCGGCTGTCGCCGTCGTAGCCGGTGTCTTCACCGTCCTCTACTCGCTTCGGTTTCTCTCGATGTTCTTCGGCGATCGCCCCGCGACCGTTACTGACGTCTCTCGGCCACCCGTAGCGCTCGTATTCCCGCCTGCAGTGCTGGCCGGGGTCGCAGCAGTTGTCAGCGTCGCCCCGCAACTCGCGATCGATGTCATCGTCCAGGATGCCGCCGCCGTGACGGCCGTCGAACCGCTTGATGTCCACGTCGGGATTCCACGCGAACTCACGGGCCCCGTCGCAATGACGATCGTCACGGTAACTGTCGGCGTCGCAGCGTACCCGTTCTTCGATCGCGTCCGCGGTGGTACAGAGGTGGTCGTGTCCACCGGCAGTGCGCTACAACCCAGTGCGTGGTACGCGCGATCGGTAACCGGCATCGAGGAGGCGAGTCGTCGCTTCGGACCGACAGTTCACAACGGATTGATCCGGACCTACGTCTGGTGGATTCTCGGCGCTGCGTGCGGTCTCACGCTACTCGGTTACGTCGTGACGTCGGTGTCTGTTCCGGCGGTAGACGTCTTCGAGACGCCGCTGGCGATGGTGCTGGTCCTGGGGGTCGCCGTCGTCGCAGCGATCACGATAACGATCGCTGACTCACACGTCACGGGGGTGCTAACGATCGGGATCCTCGGGTTCATGATCGCTATCTTCTACATCCTGGCGAGTGCTCCGGACCTCGCGTTGACACAGCTCGTCGTCGAGACGCTACTGTTACTCATCTTCCTGCTCGTCCTCGAAGAGTTGCCTGCCTTCTACAGCGACATCGAAATGGGTGTCCTCGTCAGGGACGCCGCACTTTCACTGGTGGTAGGCGCGACGGCGTTTCTGTCGGTTCTCGTTGCTGCACCCTCATCGGAGGATCCGCTCTCCGATCTGGCCCGATACTACGTCGACAACGCGGTCGAAGGTGGTGGCGGAACCAACGTCGTCAACGTCATCCTGACGGACTTCCGTGCATTCGATACGCTCGGGGAACTCGCGGTGATAGTGATCGCCGCCATTTCGGTACTGGTGTTGATCCGCATGCGCAGCCGGGGTGAAAGCCCGTGACGACGGTGATCATGCAGACGACGGGTCGCGTCGTCGTCCCGATCATCCTCGTGGTCGCGATCGAACTGGTGCTACAGGGACACGACCTCCCCGGCGGTGGTTTCATCGGGGGAGTGCTAACGGTCGTCGCCCTCGGACTGATATACGTGGCCTACGATCTCGATTATCTGGAAGTCGGCGTCCTCGGACGAGAGATCGATCCGCATGCCGGCATTTTCGAACACCGTACCGTCGTCGCGTACCGCCGTCTGTTCACGTTCGGGTTCGTTCTCGCTATCGCCAGCGGGTTCGGGGCGCTTCTGTTCGACGAGCAGTACCTCTCACAGACGTTTTTCTATATCCAACTTCCCCTCTTTGGCGACGTGGAGGTGGCGACGGCAATCGTCTTCGATGTCGGCGTCTACTGTGTCGTTGTCGGAGGGTTGCTGACGATTCTGTCGGTGGTGGGAGACGAATGAGCCTCGCGATTGCGGCGGCTGTCGGTGCGCTATTCATGCTTGGCACGTTCCTGTTGCTTAGGGACGATATCGTCCAAGTCGTCTGGGGGCTTGCCGTCATCGCCCAGGCGGCGAACGTCTATCTCATCTCGATGGGTGGTATCCAGGAGGGAACACACGATCTGGTCCCCATCTTGGTCACACACACCGGCCCGTTTCCCGAAACCGCCGATCCGCTGGTTCAAGCGTTGGTGCTGACTGCGATCGTCATCAGTTTCGGCATGACCGCGTTCGCGCTCGTCCTATCGTATCGAGCCTATCAAGAAAACGAGACGATGGACGTCACCGAATGGAGCTAACGTGATGGAGACACTCGTGATCGCGCCGATACTGATCGCGCTCGTGAGTATCGTACTTACGCTCGTCACGGGCCCATGGCCACGCTTCCAGCGAGCGGTGAGCGTCGCTGGTACGCTCGTATACACAGTCGCCGTTGGCGTCCTCGACTGGTTCGTCGTCCTCGCGCCGACTGCGCCGGGGGCCGCAGCCTATCAGGTTGGCGGCTGGACCGCACCGTTCGGTATTACGCTCGTCGCTGACGGTCTGTCAGCGTTTATGCTTACGATCGTTGCGGTCGTCGGGACCTACAGTATCACCTTCTCGGTATGCTACATGGATCGGGAGACGCAACGGGTGTACTACCACCCACTCTTCCACTTCCTGCTTTTGGGTGCGACCGGTGCGTTCCTCACGGGTGATCTCTTTAACCTCTTCATCTGGTTCGAGGTGATGCTGATGGCCAGTTATGGGTTCGTCGCGTTCTATGGTGATGCGGAACACACCGCTGCAGGGATGCGGTACGTCGTGTTGAACCTCATCGGGAGCGTGCTGATGCTGCTCGGTATCGGTGGTCTGTATGCGACCCTCGGGACGCTCAATATGGCGGACATGGCGCAGAAACTGGCCGACCCTAGCGCGGGTATCGACGTGGCTCCCGTTCTCGGTCTCTCCATGCTCGTGTTCGTTCCCTTCGCGCTGAAGGCCGGCCTGGTGCCGTTCCAGTTTTGGGTCCCTTCAGCCTATCGGGCCGCACCGCTGCCGATCACAGCGATGCTCGCCGGGGCGATGAAAAAAGTCGGGATGTACGCCATCGTTCGTTTCTACTTCACCGTCTTCGCTGGCACGACGCTTTCGGTTAGTGCGCCGGGTATCTCGGGCAACTCGCCGCTGACGTACGTCGCTCCAGTCCTCCTCACGGTTGGTTGCCTGAGCATCCTCGTTGGTGGACTCGGTGCGATCAGCCGCGACACGCTTGAGGGACTGTTGGCGTACTCCAGTATCGGACAGGTGGGATTCATCGCGGTACCGATCGGGATCGCCGCGGCGACATCGACGGGGTCGATTCAACATCTGGGGATACTCGCCGGACTCACATACGCGCTACACCACGCTCTGACGAAGAGTATGCTCTTTCTGTCCACAGCCGTGATACGCGACGGGACGGGGACGACGAGGTTAGCGAAGCTGGGTGGACTCGGTGCACGCTCGCCCGTCTTTGCCGGGGCGTTCTTCGTCGGCAGCCTCTCGTTGATCGGTGTCCCGCCGCTCGTTGGGTTCTTCGGCAAATTTCTCGCCTTCGAGACGGTTATCGTTTGGTTGGCAAGCCTGCCGACACCGAGCGCTGCGCTCGTCTTGCTGGTCCTGCTTTCGGGAGCGGTCCTGACCCTCGTGTACTCCACGCGAGCGTGGATGGGTAGTTTCTGGGGCCATCGGACCGCTGCGGTCGAAACAGCAACGCTCGACCGTCGGCAGGTGGCTTTGGTAGCGACCCTCGCGATCCTCGTGATCGCCGTCGGTGTCGGCTTCGAACCGGTCTATCAGTTCGTCGATGCCGCAGCAACTGCGGCACTCGACACCGAGGGCTACGTCGACGTGGTCGAATTGAGCGGAGGTGAGACCGCATGATGGTTCGGCGGTGGCTCGTCGCTGGCGTCCTGTTCGGCGTGCTGTGGGTGTTCGTTCGTGGAGCGGCGTTCACGCCCGCATCGCTACTCGCGAACTTTCTGGTTGGGTTGGCAGTCGGGCTCCCTGTCGCGTACGTCTTCCGGCGACTCTTCGAAGAAGAGATCGGGATCGCACAGTCGTTCACCGCTATTCCGTACGTAGTCCTCTACGTCCTCGTGTTCGTAAAGGAGGTCATCGTAGCCAACTTCGATATGGTCTACCGGGTGTTCAGTCCGCGGATGCCGCTCGAACCACAGGTCATATTTATCCCTTTGCGCGTGAAGACCACGTTAGGAATTACGACTATCGCCAACAGTATCTCCGTCACCCCTGGGACGGTCACACTCGACCACGATCCCGATACGAACGCTCTCTATGTACACGCCATCGACGGACGGGACCCGAACACGATCGTCGAACCGATACGGACCTGGGAGGACTACGCGCTCGTTATCTTCGACGAAGAGCTCTCTCCGGAGCATCCGCCGCCGGAGATCACGGTCCATCCCCCCGACCACCCGCCCGAACCGAAGACGATGACGGATCACCTCGAAGTGACGGAATCGATCGACGACCCAACTGACGCGGAATCGGATATCGAATCCGGTGATGTAAACGATGATCAATGAGGCGGCCCTCGCCGCGGCGACGATCGACGCGGCGCTGATCGTTGTCGCGGCGCTGAGTTTGCTCTGTAGTTATCGAGTTATCAGGGGGCCGACCGTCCCGGACCGCGTCGTCGCACTCGACGCCATCGCGACGAACGTCGTCGCGATCGCAATGCTGTTCGCGCTCAAGACCGACCGAGGACTGTTCGTGACCGTCAGTCTCGTGTTAGCCATCATCGGATTCCTCTCGACGGTCACCGTTGCCAAGTATCTCACAGAGGGAGACATCATTACTCGCCAATCGTAACCATGTACGACGAACATCAGCACACTGCGGTACTGCTCGTGGCCCGTACGGGAGGGATCGAGTGACGATGGTCGAGTTCGAAGCGATCCGACACCTGACCGTCATCGCGCTCGTCGTCGTCGGCACGTTCTTTCTCACGACCGGCACGATCGGGCTTCTTCGGTTTCCCAACGTCTACAACCGAATGCACGCCACGAGCAAGCCGACGACGCTCGGGACGGTCGCAACGTTCCTTGCTGGGTTCGTCCACTTCGGCCCCGGCGGCGCAGGGCTGACCTCCCTGATCGGTATCGTCTTTCTATTCCTGACGGTTCCGACGGGCGCACACATGATCTCTCGCGCTGCGCAGAAAACCGGCATCCCCTTTCTCGGAGGCGTGACGTGGCCGACGGAGGAGAGCGACGAACGCGACGATCAGTGACTCGTGTCATCCGACGGTGAATCGACTCGGAGTCCAGCCCCGTGGCATTCGCCTCGACCGCTTGTACATAGCGACCGTCCTCGCTTAAAAGGACGCAGACACGACTCCGACAGTCGTACACTTCTCCCCTCGAGAACCGGTGGACGGAAAGCTGGCCTCGGCACTCATAGGGCTCGTCATCACTGGTGCCGAGTCAGTTCGGAGCGGTGATTCGTCATCGGCCGGTCGGCCGTACGTCGCGCGGTTTTAAAAAGCGTCCGTCGCCGGGCTCACTCGACGTGGAGCGAGCCGGCGTACAGGTTCTCGTCGTCGGTTCCGTTCGGAATCGGTCGGGTGTCCGTCGGGTCGAACGTCGACGCCGAGCGCGCGATCGCGGCCGCGGCGCTCGGGAGCTGTTCGTCGTCACCGTCTGTGGTCGAATCGTCCGGAAGCGACGGCGCAGCCGTCGTCGACGGCGATGAAGCCTCCGAACGGGAGTTACTCGTGTACTACGGGTGGCACGACGAGACGTATGTGCGTATCCTTAATAATTGTTCGTGTTAGTACGGATCGTTGCGATCGGACGGGGTGTCGCGCTCGACGACGTCGGATCGGCGGACCACGGGAGCGACGAACCGTCGGACCACGGGAGCGACGAACCGCCGGCCGGGCTCAGTTGTACCCGCGCCAGCGCCGTCCACACTCCTTGCACTTAAAAAAGCGCGTCGGCGGCTCGTCGGCGGCTCCGGTCTGTTTGATCGTGTACCACGCCTCGCCGTGACCGCATTTTTCACAGACGACGTCGGTGGCGGTGGGTTTCCCCTCGAAGTTCGCGCCCTCCTCGGTCTCGATCACCTCCTCGCCCGTCTGTTCCTCGGTCGACTCGAACCGGGCGGCGAGCTCCTCGTCCCGCTCCGTCGTCGCCCCGCAGTCGTCGTTTTGACACACCATCTCGCCGTCGCGTGAGACCATCATCGAGCCGCAGTCGTCACAGAACTGCATATCCCGACGGTACGGGCCGCACCCATTTATATGACCGATTCCGCGGCCAGGCCGCTCGCCGCGAACGGTTACCGGTCGAACCGCGGACCGCCCTCGGACACCATCGGACAGCCGCGAACCCGGAACTCGTCGGTGTCGACCACTTCGACGATGGTCCCGTCCTCGTGCGTGCAGGTCGTGTCCGGCGGTGCCGAGAAGTGCGGGCACCGCTGGCAGTACTTGCGCTTGTCGACGACGTGGTCGGGACCGTCCGGATCGATCGTCGTCGCCTCCCCCCCGAACGTGACGTTGCCGTCGAGCGCGTCCCACACGTCGTCGTCGCTCAGCTCGTCGACCTCCATCCGCTCGAAGACGTCGTCGAGCGTGCCGTCGGCGTCGCTCCCGGCACCGACGTCGTCGCTCAACTCGTCGAGGTCCGCGAACGGGTCCGCGAACGGGTCCGCGTCGTCCGACCCCGCTCCCGACCACGACCCCTCGTCAGGTCCGTCGTCCGATCCCGATCCCGACCACGGCCCCTCGTCAGGTCCGTCGTCCGACCCCGACCACGGCCCCCCGTCAGATCCTGGTTCCCGGTCGGCTTCGTCCAGGCCGGGTCCGCTCTCGTCGGACTCCGGTCCGGTCGTATCGAGATCGGCGAACACGTCCGCAACGGAACCGGACTCGTCGTCCGGGTCGTCGGACGCCGCGAGTTCGTCGAAGGGATCGCGCCGGCGAGCGTGGTCCCCGTCCGCGTCGTCGTCCGGATCGTCCCTGTTCATCGGTCCGACCCCCCGTCGGCGTCGGAGAGACCGCCGTCGTTGCGAGCGGAGACGTCTCCCTCCAGCGCGGGCGGATCGCCGACGAGCAGCGTCGACGTTCCGAAGAAGCCGGTGCTCGCGTCGAGGTCGCGGAACCGCCGGTCACAGTGCGGACACTCCGGAGCCGCCAACAGCGGGACGAGCACGGTGTTTCCACACTCCTCGCAGTTGGCCTTCCGAACACCGTGTCTGTTCGCCGACGCCGTGAGCTCCGCGAGCCGCCGGCCGTCGGCGACGTACCGCTCGATCGGTTCGAGCCGTCGCTGGGTCCGAACGACCGCGTTCGCGACCTTGGACAGCTTCTCCGGCAGCTCCTCGTGTCGCATCCCGAGGTCCTCGACGGACGCTTCGAGGTCGGTGAGCCGGTCGTCGATGTCGTCGAAGCGATCGACTCCCTCGAGCTCGTCCTCGACGCCGTCCAGTCGGTCGTCGACCGCTTCGATCGCCGCATCAAGCTCCGCGACGGCGTCCTCTATCTCCGGATGCGCGTGGTCGTTCGACGCGTTCGATTCCACGTCCCGATAGAGCGTTACGACCCGCTCACGGAGGTCCGCTATCTTCTCGCCGACGTCGGCTTCGAGTTCTGCGAGGCCGGCCGACGTGTCCTCGACTGCCGAGTCGAGCTCTCGAAGCTCGACCGATATCTCGTCGACCTCGGCGACGAGCGCGTCGATATCGACCGCGAGGTCGTCGACGGACGAGTCGATCCGGTCGGTCCGTTCCCCGAGCTCACTGACGACCGACCGGATCGCTGCGACCTCGTCCTCGCTCGGTGTCGTCTCGTCGATGGACGCGAGACGCCGCTCGATCGCCGCGACCTCGTCGGCGTCCGGTACCTCGATGTCGTTCGCCTCCGCGAGCGCGACAATGACTCGTTCGAGAACCTCCTCGCGGCTCACGTCGGCGTCGCGTGCGGCGTTCGCCACTGCACGCTCCGCCGCGTCGAGATCCTCGTCGATCGAATCGAGGCTCCCGTCGGCCGCATCGAGGTCAGTCATCGCGGCTCACCTGCATCGACTAGTCTTTGGACGGGTGTCCTTAAGTAATCTGCCGCGCGAGCGCGCTCGATCGATACTCGCCGGATCGGTCGAGGTCATCGGATCTTTCGAACGTCACTGATGTCGAATCCGCCGTCGTGGATCTCCGTCTCGAATCGGACGATGTTCTCCTCCTCCAGCCGGGAGAGGACGCCGCGGAACTCCCGGACGACCATCGTTCGAGCACGCTGGGATCCGCCGCTCTCCCACGCGAACCGGAGCGTCCCGCCGGCGGCGTCCATCAGAACACCGAACTCCCTGTCGGTGAGCGCCTCCTCGTTGACCAGAACGAGGATCAGCCCTTTCCAGTGGTACGCGGCCTTCTTGAGCCCCTTCATCACCATCGCGATGTCGGTCCACTCCAGTTCGTCGGACACCGAGGACACGAGGTCCGTGACCGAGTCGAGACAGACGACGTTGCCGGGAGCGTGCTCGGTGAGGTAGTCGCCGATAGCGGTCAACACCGCCGGGTTTCGCCCGCGCTCGCTCAGTTCGGTGATCGACGTCGTCTCTCCCTCGTACCACTCGCGGGGGATCGGACTGGCCTGGAAGAACTCAGGTGAGAGGTCGCGGAACGTGATCTCAGGCATCGCCGCTTCGACGATCTCCTCGGACATCGTGTACTCCATCTCTCGCGTGAGCGCGTCGACCCCGGCGGTAAACGAGAGGTAATGAACCTCCGGCGGAACGGCGGCGTCGGCGTCGAGATCGCCGTAGTACAGGTCGAACAGTTCCTCGTCGCCGCGCGCGAGGGCGTTCATCGCCGCGCTCGTGTAGAGAAACTCCCGTGCGCCAGCGCCCGACTCGCCCGCGAGCAACACCACGTTTCCGGGCGGTGCACCGCCGCCGAGCAGCGAGTCGAGTCTGGCGACGCCGAACGGAACACGAGACATACTCCCTCTCGGGAGGGCTCACCGCTTAGTGTTGTTGCTCGCGCGGTCCGTGCCGACTCACTCCTCTATCCGGGCACCGTCGTTGGTTCCGCTGACGACGGACACCTCGCCGTCGACGCCGGCCGCGTCGAGAGCGCGCTCGCCCGCCGCCAGCGCCGCGTCCGCGTGGTCGACGTTCGTGACGCCGTAGACGGTCGGTCCCCACGAGGACTGCCCGGCTCCGAACACCGCCGGCGACGACTCCAGCGAGGTGACGACGTCGCCGACGGGCGGTCGGTACACGCCGCCCTGTTCGTCGGCGTACCACGCGCCGTTGAGTCGTCCGATCTCCGCGACTGCGGCCCCGAACGGCTCCGCGCGGCCCTCGGCGATCGCCGGGAGCACCCGTCGAGTGACGATCCCCGCGATGCGGTCGGCGAGTCCCGGATCGGCCCGTTCGACGGCGCCGCGCATGGCGGCGTCCTCGACGCCGCCGCTCCGCCCCGGCTCCGCGTTCGGTCGGACGAGCAGGAACCGCCAGTCCTCCGGGACGGTGTGGCGCGCGGCCACCGCCGGCACCGTCCACTCCCCGTCCGTCGGCCGATCGGTCGTGAACCGGGCGGTCGGGTGGCCGGCGTCGAGGACGAACCCGCCGCGCTCGAACGCGGCGACTCCGATCCCCGAGCGACCGCCGCGACCGAGCGCCGGAGCGTGCTCTCGAACCCGGGGGGCGTGACCGTACGTGCGGGAGATCGCGGCGAGGGTCGTCGCCGCCAGCTGGGTTCCGCTTCCGAGGCCCGCGTGACGGGGGAGCGACTCGTGGACAACCACCGACGCACCCGGTACGTCGAGGAGATCGCACGCTCGCTCAGCGTACGTACGGACGTCGGCGATATCGTCGACAGTGGCGTGAACGTCGGCGGTACTGCCGACAGTGGCGTCGACGACGTCGTTCGGCTCCGCCTCGACGACGGTTCGAGGGGCCGCGAGGGCGACGCCGAACGCGCCGTACAGGCGCTCGTGGGAGAGACTGAGGTTGGTAAATCCGAAGTGGAGGCGGGCACCGGCGCTGACACGGGTCATCTCGTCCCGTCTTCAGGCGGGACCCGGAAAGGGGTCGCGACGTGGGCGGCGTTTGCCAGTGTCGATGGGTGGCGCGGTCGAACCGTCGGTGGATCGGTGTGAACCACAACACAACCGACTCGATCGGCGGCTATCACGTCATGCGATCATTGGCGATGGATTTAAATACCTACATACCTAACCTGTAGTTAGGAATACGATGACACTCACCCAATCTACCGGCGGTGACGCGCTGTTTCGCCGCTACGACTACGAGGACAAGTGGGTCGTCGCTGCCGACGTCGGCGTCGACGACGAGACGATCACCGTCGACACCGTCGGCGACACCGCGATCATCGTGATCGAGGACGGCGACGAGCCGGTCGAATCGGAGTTCACGCTCCCCGGAACGGCCGATAGCGTTTCGGTGATCAACGGCGTACTCACGGTCGAGGGAGCGCTATGAAACTCACTGTTAAACCGCTGAAACAGAAGGACGCCGGCCGCCGTCTCGCCGCGATCGACCGCGTCGCCGCCGAGGAGCTCGATCTCTCCGGCGGAGACTTCATTCGCGTCGAGGGGCAAGAGGGCGCGGCGATCGCACGCGTCTGGCCCGGCTACCCCGAGGACGACGGCACGGGAATCGTGCGTATCGACGGGAAGCTCCGCCAGGAGGCGAGCGTCGGTATCGACGACCGCGTGACGATCGAGCCCGTCGACGTCGAGCCCGCCGAACGGGTCACCATCGCGTTACCCCAACGGCTGGGGATCCGCGGCAACATCGACGCGTTGATCCGTCGTGAGCTGGGCGGTCAGCCAGTCACGGAGGGGCAGAACGTCCAGCTCCCGCTCGGCTTCGGCTTCATGGGCGGACAGTCGCAGGCGGTCCCGCTGAAGATCGCCTCGACGTCGCCGACGGGAACCGTCGTCGTCACCGACTCGACGGAGATCGAGATCTCCGAGAAGCCGGCCGAGGAGATCATGGACGGTGCGGGTCCCAGCGGCACGGCACCGAGCGACGGAACCCCGGACGTGGCCTACGAGGACATCGGCGGCCTCGACGACGAGCTCGAACAGGTCCGCGAGATGATCGAGCTGCCGATGCGGCACCCGGAGCTGTTCAAGCGGCTCGGCATCGACCCGCCGAAGGGCGTCCTGCTCCACGGCCCGCCGGGGACGGGGAAGACCCTGATCGCCAAGGCGGTCGCCAACGAGATCGACGCCAGCTTCCACACGATCTCCGGCCCGGAGATCATGTCGAAATACTACGGCGAGAGCGAGGAGCAGCTCCGTGACGTGTTCGAGGAGGCGACCGAGGAGGCCCCCGCGATCGTGTTCATGGACGAGCTCGACTCGATCGCGCCCAAACGCGAGGAGGCCGGCGGCGACGTGGAACGCCGCGTCGTGGCACAGTTGCTCTCGCTGATGGACGGCTTAGAGGAGCGCGGCGAGGTCGTCGTCATCGGCGCGACAAACCGCGTCGACGCCATCGACCCGGCGCTCCGGCGCGGCGGTCGGTTCGACCGCGAGATCGAGGTCGGCGTCCCCGACCGCGACGGCCGCAAGGAGATCCTGCAGGTCCACACGCGGAAGATGCCGCTGACCGACGACATCGATCTGGACGAGTACGCGGAGAACACGCACGGCTTCGTCGGTGCGGACCTCGAATCGCTGGCCAAGGAGTCGGCGATGCACGCGCTGCGGCGGATTCGCCCCGAACTCGATCTCGAGAGCGACGAGATCGACGCCGACGTGTTGAACTCGATCCAGGTCACGGAGAACGACTTCAAACAGGCACTGAAAGGGATCGAACCCTCCGCGCTCCGCGAGGTGTTCGTCGAGGTGCCGGACGTCAGTTGGGCCGAGGTCGGTGGCTTGGAGGACACCAAAGAACGGCTCCGTGAGACGATCCAGTGGCCACTGGAGTACCCCGAGGTGTTCGAGGAGCTCGACATGCAGGCCGCCAAGGGCGTGTTGATGTACGGTCCGCCGGGGACGGGCAAGACCCTGCTCGCGAAGGCCGTCGCCAACGAGGCGGAGTCGAACTTCATCTCGATCAAGGGGCCGGAACTGCTGAACAAGTTCGTGGGCGAGTCCGAGAAGGGCGTCCGCGAGGTGTTCAGCAAGGCACGCGAGAACGCGCCGACGATCGTGTTCTTCGACGAGATCGACTCGATCGCGACCGAGCGCGGCAAGAACTCCGGCGACTCCGGCGTCGGCGAGCGTGTGGTCTCACAGCTGCTGACGGAGCTGGACGGGCTCGAATCGCTGGAGGACGTCGTCGTCATCGCGACGACGAACCGGCCGGACCTGATCGACTCCGCGCTGCTCCGCCCCGGACGGCTCGACCGACACGTCCACGTGCCGGTCCCGGACGAGGAGGCGCGGCGGAAGATCCTCGACGTCCACACGCGGAACAAGCCTCTCGCGGACGACGTCGACCTCGACGCCCTCGCACGGAAGACGGAGGGGTACGTCGGAGCCGACATCGAGGCGGTCGCCCGCGAGGCGTCGATGAACGCCTCCCGGGAGTTCATCGCCAGCGTGTCCAGAGAGGAGGTCGGCGAGTCCGTCGGCAACGTTCGCGTGACGATGGAACACTTCGAGGACGCCCTGAACGAGGTCCTGCCGAGCGTCACTCCCGAGACGCGAGAGCGGTACGAGGAGATCGAACGGCAGTTCCAGCGGTCGGAGGTGGATCGTTCGCCCGAGGCCGAACCCGGCGGCGCGTTCCAGTAAGCGCCTCGACCCTCATCGCGGTCTCGCGACCGGGATCGGTATTCGTTTATCAGTCGAGCGAAAACGACGACGTATGAGCGAGACACTCGAGACCGACCTGTACGAGCGGACGAAGGCGCTGCTCGAACCGGGAGAGATCGAGCTGGCCGGCTGTATCATCCACACCGATCTGTCGGGTCGAGAGGACCTCGAAATGCACGATCTGACCGTCGCCGCGAACGAGGTCATCGCCGATCACGCCGGCAAGGGAGAGACGTACATCGAGGCGGGCAACGACGACACCGACTTCTCCTCGAACCAGTTCCAGGGACTCACCCTCGACGACGAGGCGTTCGTCTGGGAGTGTCAACAGCTGCTCCGCGACGGCACGTTCGATCTCGTGTTCTACTACGAGGCGGGCGTCGATCAGACGGCGCTCGCGGACGACCTCGCGGAGCTCGACGGCGTCGACCGCGTCACCCAGGTTCCGTAGCGCTGTCACGGTCGAGAGACGCCCGTCTTTGTCACCGTCACCGTCACCGTCCTCGTCACCG
>NZ_JBLWMN010000004.1:0-208253 GCF_048380895.1 Halorubrum rarum
ACCATCACCGTCCTCGTCACCATCACCGTCCTCGTCACCATCACCGTCCTCGTCACCATCACCGTCCTCGTCACCATCACCGTCCTCGTCACCATCACCGTCCTCGTCACCATCACCGTCCTCGTCACCATCACCGTCCCCGTCTCCGTCCCCATCCCCGTCCTCGTCCCCGTCCGTTTTCATCCGGAGCGTGCCGGACCGCACATGCGCGGTACGATTTATGTGTTCGACGCCGAATCAACCGATATGAATCGAGTCACGCATCACGGACGGGAGACGGCGTATCGGCGCTCCGACCGCGGTGGCGACGGGCCCACGGTCTGTTGTGTTCACGGGAGCGGCGGCACGAAGGCCGTCTGGAAGTCGCAGGCGCGCCTGTCGGACCGGTCTCCGATCGTCGCGCTCGATCTGTCGGGACACGGCGACAGCGACGACGTCGACGCGGAGCCGGGCGTGGAGACGCTGGAGGCGTACGCGGACGACGTCGTCGCCGTCGCGGAGGCGACGGAGGCGACGGTGTTGTGCGGAAACTCGCTGGGTGGCGCGGTGGCGTTGTGGGTCGCGCTCGAACGCGACCTTCCGCTCGACGGGCTGGTCCTCGCCGGGACGGGGGCGAAACTCGCCGTGTTACGTGACCTGTTGGACTGGCTCGCGAGAGACTTCGAGCGAGCCGTGGAGTTCCTCCACGGCGAGGACAGACTGTTTCACGACGCGGCCGCCGAGTACGTCGAACTGTCAAAGGCGACGATGCAGGAAACCGGACGGGCGGTCACGGAGCGGGACTTCCGGACCTGCCACCGGTTCGACGTTCGCGACCGGGTCGAGGAGATCGGGGTTCCGACGCTCGCGGTCGTCGGCGAGCACGACAAACTGACCCCGCCGCACTACCACGACTACCTCGCCGATCGGATCGACGACTGTACCCGCGTGGTCGTCGCGGACGCCGCACACCTCGCGATGATCGAGCAGCCGGCCGCGTTCAACGCGGCGGTCGCGGAGTTTCTGGATCGGGTCGGGAGTCAGCGGACACTCGAGGAGTAGGGCATCCGCAAAACGGCGCGAACCCCACGGCGAGTACCGCAGGGGACTGGCGAGTGGGCGTGGACGTATGGTCGGGTCGTCGACGGTCCAAGCGGTCCGAATCGGGACGGTTCGTCGGGGCGTCCTCGGACGCCCCCATCGATACCTCGTCGTCGCGTCGGCTTCGTTGGCTTCGTGTCTCCGATGACGGCGTTACTCACCTCGTGATACATGATAACACATGGCAGTATATAACTCATGCGACCGCGACAGTTCGTGCGGGCGTGCTCGGATTCTCGTCATCGAGGCCCTCTGACGGTCTCCATCGAGGTCCTCTGACGGTCCTATCAGTCCATGGCGTACTGCCACGACGTCGATCGAACGCCGGGGAGCAGCACATCCTTTATCGACCGGCTTCGAGACACGTTCGAGACACGTATCATGACGGGGTCACAGCACGGAGACGGGGGTCGGGGGGACGCGCCCGACGTACCGACCGGCGACAACTCGAAGCCGAGCGGAAACGACGGGCCGAACGGAAACGGCGGGCCGAACGGAAGTCCGGAGAATCCGAACATCGACGACCTGCTCGATAAGCTGGACGCGCTGGAGGCGACAGTGGACGACGACGCCGAGCGCCGGAAGGTCAGACAGACGATCGCGTTGGTCGAACGAATGCCGGGAAGCAAGGCGTTTACGACGCGTATCAGCAAGTACACCACGCGTGATATCGCGGAGTCGTTCGTCGGGGCGGTGATCTTCTCGCTTCCGCTGCTCGTGGAGGACGGCGTCTTCGAGATCGCCGAGTGGTTCCTGGCGACCGCGGTCGCGGGCGTTCCGGTGTTTTTCCTGGCCAACGTCGCGTTCGTTCTCGGGATGACCGCGGGCCTGCTCTATTACGCCGACTTCCGTGAGATCGAGATCACGAATCCGATCCTCGGGTTCGTTCCGCGTCGCTACGTCGGCGTGCTTGTCGTATCGCTGTGCACCGCGTTTTTCATGCTCCTGTTGTGGGGACGGCTCCACTCGGGGGATCCGACGACGATGGAGCAGTTGAGTCGAGTGACGGTTATCTGGGTCGTCGCCGCGTTCGGTGCGGCGCTCGGAGACATCCTCCCCGGCGAGTCGAGCGGCGAGGACATCAGCCAGGCGTTCGAGTAGGATCGGGGAGGCCTACCCCTCACCGACCCTCCCTCGTCGCACCGCCCGTGCCGACGCCTTTTACGTGGTCCCTTTCGACGGGGCAGGTATGAGCACGGACCGATCCGGTGGCATCGAGGGCGGCGGCGCTCGGGACGCGACCGATCCCGAACACCCCGACATCGACGACCTGCTCGATAAACTGGACACGCTCGAACGAACGGTCGATCATCCCCGCGAGCGGGAGAAGGTTCGCCAAACGATCTCCCTCGTCGAGCGGATGCCGGGCAGCGAAGCGTTCACGAAACGGATCAGCAAGTACACGGGACGCGACGTCGCGGAGTCGTTCGTCGGCGGAATCGTCCTCTCCCTGCCGTTGCTCGTGGAGGACGGCGTCTTCGACATCGCCGAGTTCTTCGTGTCGACGACGGTCGGCCCGGTCCCCGTGTTTCTGGTTGCCAACGTGACGTTCGTCGTGGTGATGACGTTCGGACTGTTGTACCACGCGGACTTCCGGGACGTGCGCGTCGAGAACCCGATCTTCGGCGTGGTCCCGCATCGATTCGTCGCGGTCTTGATCATCTCGTTCACCGTGGCGTTCTCGACGATGTTCCTGTGGGGGCGGCTTCACGAGGGCGACCCGTCGTCGGCGGAGGCGCTCGGCCGAGTCTCGGTGATCTGGGCCGCCGCCGCGTTCGGGGCCGCGCTCGGGGACATCCTCCCCGGCGAGTCGGAGGGGCGGGAACTCGGGGATCGCCTCGGCGATCTCGGCGACTCGTTCCGCGACGACTGAGTCGCGGCGACTCGACGGATGCCCACCGACCTGCCCTGCGTACCACACCTTTTTCGCCGCGGACGCCTAACACGTTCGTATGTCAGCGCTGCGCGACGCGCTCCGGGATCTCCCGGACGCGGTGTTTGCGGACCTGCTCGAATCCGACGACGCGTACGTTCTCGTCGTCGACCTCCCCGGAGCGACCGCCGAGACGACGGAGGTGCTCGCCGAGAACGGCCGCCTCGTCATCGAGGCGCGCCGAGAGAAGGCGACGCCCGACGGGTTCCGATACGTTCGCGAGGACCGCCCGCTGTTTCTCGACGCCGAGCTTCCGCTCCCGTCCGACGCCGACGGCGACGGAGCCGACGCCGAGATGGAACGCGGCGTTCTCGAAGTCACGCTCCCAAAACTGGAGGGTGGGGAGTCACGGCCGATCCCCATCGAGGGGGACGACGAAGCCGATGCGAACGGCGACGGAACGGGTACGAACGGCACCGATACGGGGGGAGACGGCGGCACGGAGGGCGGCGATGACGACGACGCCTGACGGGTGGTGACGCTGGTCGACCTCCGTTCGTACTGGCGGTTCTTGGTCGTCGTCCGGCGGTTCTCGCCGCTGATCGTCGCCTACTGGCGGGACCGAAAGCGCTTCCTGCTGGTCGGCGGGAGCCGTGAGGTCGACGAGGCCACGCAGCGCGAGCGGGCCGACGTCCTCCTCGACATCCTGCTCACGCTCGGACCGACGTTCATCAAGCTCGGACAGCTGCTGTCGACCCGACCGGACATCCTCCCGCCCGCGTACATCGACGTCCTCGAAGGGCTACAGGACGACGTTCCGCCCGCGCCGTGGGACGAGTCGAAACGGGTCCTCGAGGACGAGCTCGGTCCGCTCGACGAGACGTTCGACGATTTCGACACCGAGCCGATAAGCGGGGCCAGCCTCGGACAGGTGTACACCGCCCGGTACGAGGGTGCCGACGTCGCCGTGAAGATCCGTCGTCCGGGGATCGAGACGCTGGTCGAGGCGGACCTCCGGGCGATCCGCTGGTCGATCCCGATCGTGCGGCGCTTCATCGGCGGCGGCCGCGCGTTCTCGCTGGAGAACCTCTCCGACGAGTTCGCGAAGACGATCCGCGAGGAGATGGACTACCGTCGCGAGCGGGAGATGCTCGAGGAGATCAAAGCGAACGTCGCGGACAACGACCGGATTCGTGTCCCGAAGGCGTACGAGGCGGCGTCGGGCCCGCGGGTTCTGACGATGGAGTACGTCCCGGGAACGAAGATCAGTCGGATCGACGAACTCGACGCGGCCGGGCACGACCGCACCGAGATCGCGGGGATCCTCCAGCGGGTGTACCTCCAGATGATCGTCGACGACGGCGTGTTCCACGCGGACCCGCACCCGGGCAACCTCGCGGTCGCCGACGACGGCGCGGTGATCTTCTACGACTTCGGGATGTCCGGCCGGGTCGATCCGTTCGTCCAGGAGCGGATCGTCGACTTCTACGTCGCGGTGGCCAGACAGGACATCGACGCGATCCTCGACACGCTGATCGCGATGGGGACGCTCTCCCCGGAGGCGGACCGGGAGGTGATGGGCGACGTGATGGAACTCGCCATCGCGGACGCCCGCGGCGAGGACATCGAGCAGTACCGCGTCAACCAGATCATCGAGCAGGTGGAGTCGACCATCTACGAGTTCCCGCTGCGACTCCCGCGGAACCTCGCGCTCGTCTTACGGGTCGCCACCGTCGTCGAGGGCGTCTGTGTCACGCTCGACCCCGAGTTCGACTTCATCGCGACCGCGACGGAGTACCTCAAAGAGGAGGGATACTACGAGCAGACCGCCCGTGACCTCGCGGCGGACGCCGGCAGACAGGCTCAGCGGACCGCGGAGGCGCTGTTCACCGTGCCGCCGAAGGCGAACGACTTCCTCGACCGGGCCAACCGCGGGAACCTCCACGTCGACGTCACCATCGAGGACGACACGCACGTGCTGGACAAGCTTGCGATGCGGATCGCGTACTCCGTGTTGCTCGCGGTCGGCGTCCTCTCCGCGACGATCCTCTACTCCTTCGCCGACGAGTGGCGGCTCGCGCTCGTCGTGTTGGCGCTGTCCGCACCGCTCGCGGTCGCGCTGTACCGGTCGTTCCGAACGAAACGCGGCATCCGTACGAAACCGCAGTTCACCCGACAGGGGATGAAACGTCGTCGGGAGGAGTGAACGCGTCACTGCGGACGTTCCGTCGGCCGAGTCGCTCCCGGCGTTCCCTACGTCCGAACCGACCCCGGAGAACTCTCCCGCTTATACGCACGGTAGAACGGACCGGCGAGCAGCAGCGCGGCGACGCCGGCCATTCCGACGAACAGCGCCGGATCGAGCGACGAGAGATCGCCGCTGGCGAGCCGATCCGCGGAGACGCCGACCGCGACCCCCGCTATCACCCACGGCAACTCCCCGACTGCGGTACCGAGCAGAAACGGACGGAGTCGGACCGCGGCGACGCCCGCACCGATCGAGATCGCGTCGGACGGCATCGGGAGCAGTCGCGCCGCCGCGACCGTTCGCGCTCCGCCCGCCACGCCGACGAAGCGCTCTCCGGCGTCGGAGAGCCGACCGCCGACTCCCGCATCGGGGGCCGGAGTCGCCCGCCCCGCCCGGGCGAGCGCGTACGGCGGGAGCGCGGTCAGCGTCAACAGGACGACGCCGAACGGGACGCCGACCCAGCCGTAGCCGAACCCGACCGCGACGGCGACGAGCGTCGTCGGCCACGCGAGGAACGGACGAACGGCCGAGAGGACCACCAGCGCGATCCCGAATCGGAGCGGGTCGGCAGCGAACCACTCCACGGTCGCGAGCCCGACCGCCGGGGAGGTCAACCACGCCGCGGCGACGACGACGGCGAGAAGCGATCCGAGGGTGACGTACCGACGATTCACGGTCGTCGTGTGTTCCCGTCGGATAAACGCCTTGTGGGGCGACCCCGTCACCCGCGTCCCCACAACGCGCTCCCCGTGGTTTAAGGGGGCAGACCGCCTTCTCCCGGCCGTGACGGGGTCAACGAGCCGGTCGGAGAAACGCGAGCTCGGGGTGGCGCTGTTGGCGCACCTCGAACGTGGGGAGCTTTCGCTCCCGGAGGCGATGGACCGGATCGAGACCGTGACGACGAGCCCGTCGCTCGCCCGCGAGATCCTCGACGCCGCCGAGAAGCGGGGCGTCATCGATCGCGAGGAGGGCCGGCTCCGGGTTCGACGGGGCGGAACCTACGTCGATTTCGACGAGCAGGTCGTCACGCGCGAGGGTGAGTTCGACTGCCGGCGCTGCGGCTCGACGATATCGACCGGACACTTCGTCCGGCTTCCGGCCGGCGAGCTCGGTCCGTTCGGCTCGTCGTGCGTGCGGATGGTAACGGGAAGGGAGTGATCGGCGGTCGATGAGCCGGCTTATCGACCGCGACGGAGCTCCTCGATCAGTCGCTCGATGAGCTCGGTCTGTCGGTCCAGCCGCTCAGACTGTCGCTCGACGGCGTCCCGAAGCGCCGCGATCTCCGACGCGACGTCGTCGTCCTCGACGCCCGCGCTCTCGAACGGCGACCCCTCGAACGCATCGCCGGGATCCGCGGGCGTCCCGTCGTCGTTCGCCGGTTCCGACGTCGTCTCGACGCCCGCGATGTGTTGGTCGGTTCCGGCGTCCGGTCGGGCCGCGTCGGGAGCCGCCGAGACCGTCTCCGTTCCGTTTCCGTCGGTCGGCTCGCCGCCGAACTCGGCTCCGGGATCGCCGGCCAGCGGATCGGCCGGTTCGGCATCCCCCGTCGCGGCCTCGGCAACGGTCATTCCATCGGTCGTGCTCTCCGCGAGCTCCGACGCGTCTCCCGAAGCCTGCCGCGAGGCCCCGTCGATCGCTCCGTCCCCCGTCTCCGTCGCGGTCTCCGCGTCGGCGGCCGGCGACGCCGACAGCGGGTCGGGTCCGTCACCGAAGTCGGTCGGCCCCCCGGCCTCTTCGTCGTCGCCGTCGGCGGCTTCCGCGACGGTCAGCCGGAACTCCTCGACGCTGTCGACGTCGTGGAACTCACACACCGCGTCCGCGAGGGTCTCCTTGACCGCGCGAGCGGACTCGTTCGGGGCCTTGAACCGCTCCGAGCGCCCGGCGTGCGTGAGAACGACTGCGGTGGCGACGGTTCCCTCCTCGAAGTCGAGGCCGGTGAGATCGGCGTACGGGAACTCCTCGAACTCCTCGTCCCAAACGGCCGACCCGATGTGCTTGACCAGTCGGTGGCTCGTGACGATCAGCGTGAGTTCCGAAAATCGGAACGTACGGAGCACGGACTCGCCGGCCTGTGTCACGTTCCTGCCGGAGAGGATCCCGGCCAGAACCGGATGCAACGCGTCGTCGAGACGTTTCGTCGGCAGAGAGATGGTCTCCTCGCCGTCGAGGCCGTACCCCAACGTGAGCTTCGCCTTTCGTCGGCCCGTGGAGACGTCGACTCGTTCGACGTCGTGAGAGTACTCCTCGACCGTCTCGTCCGAGAGCAGCCCCTCGGCACGATACACGAGGGTTCGCGTCGGCGTGACGGCGAGCACGTCGTCCCCGCCGAGCGAGACCCTCGCGACGACGTCCTCGTCGTCGACCGCCCCCGCGAGTAGTTCGGGAAGGCTCATACGGCGAGTATTCCCCGGATCCGCCATAAATCCGCGGGGTCCGACTCCGATCGGCGTCCGTGCGAGGGCCTGACATCGTTGTACCGGATGAGAAGCTTAAAGAGTATCATCGCGGTACGTATCGATGAGGCCGGGTGGCTTAGCTGGACATAGCGCCGCACTCATAGGGTTCGGAGATTCGGTGCGGTGACGCCTTGGAAGCGTCCGCGTCCTTTCCGTGGCTCCGCCGAGCCTCGGACCTGGGACATGCGGAGATCGTGGGTTCGGAGCCCACCCCGGCCACTGTCCGTTTTCGATCGGAACCAGAACACCGAGGAGCGGCCGGGACCGATCGAAGGCGACGTCGCTCGTTCTGCTGACTACTCGACATGACATCACCGGGTAGCGGACCGAGTTCGGCTCAGCACCCCGCTCGACGACCGGCGAGCCGCCGGAGGACGCCCCTCGTCGACGCCGAGACGACAGGCCTATGACGGACGCGCGGCCAGATGCAGACAACTCACACGTCTATGATCGAGCGAATCCATACGTCGGACGTCGAACCGGACGCGGACGAGGTCGCCATCGCGGGCCACGTTCACGAGATCCGTGACCTGGGCGGGCTCGTCTTCCTCATCGTGCGCGACCGCGAGGGGCTCATCCAGGTCGTATTTAAAGAGGAGCGCGAACCGGAGCTGTTCGAGGCGGTACAGGACGTCGGTGCGGAGGACGTCGTCCGGATCGTCGGCGAGCCGATCGAAAGCGACCAGGCACCCGGTGGCGTCGAGCTCGCTCCGACCGAGTACGAGGTGCTCGACGAGGCGGAGTCGCCGCTCCCGCTGGAGATCTCCAAGGACGTCGACGTCGACCTCTCGACGCGGCTGGACAACCGCGGGCTCGACCTCCGGAAGCCGGCGGTCATCGCGGTGTTCACGCTGCGCTCGAAACTGATGACGGCGATGGAGGACTGGTTCGACGAGGAGGGGTTCGTCGACATCAAGACCCCGCGCATCTCGAAGGGCGGCGCGGAGGGCGGCGCGGAGCTGTTCCCCATCCTCTATTACAACCAGGACGCGTTCCTCTCGCAGAGCCCCCAGCTGTACAAGCAGATCCTGATGGCGGCCGGCTACGACGCCGTCTACGAGAACGGGACCGCGTTCCGCGCGGAGGACTTCGCGACCTCCCGTCACGTCTCCGAGATCGCGATGTTCGACGTCGAGTTAGCCTACATCGAGGACCACCACGACGTGATGGACGTCCAAGAGGAGTCGCTCCGCTACGCGCTGCGTGCGGCCGCCGAAGAGGCCGAACGCGAGCTCGACCTCCTCAACGTCGACCTGACGGTTCCCGAGGATGACTTCCCGCGGATCACCTTCGACGAGGCGCTGGACATCCTGGAAACGGAGTACGGACACTTCCCGGACGACCCGACGGATCTGGACACGAAAGGCGAGAAGCTGCTCGGCGAACACTTCGAGGAGCAGGGCCACCCCGCCTTCTTCGTCGTCGGGTACCCCGACGAGAAGTTCTACTACATGCAGGACGTCGAGGGCGACGAGATCGCCTCCCGGAAGTTCGACCTGATATATAAGGGACAGGAGCTCTCCTCGGGCGGCCAGCGCCAACACGACGTCGACGTCATGCGCGAGATAATGGCGGAGGAAGGCGTCGAAGAGTCGAACTTCGAGTTCTACCTTGAGGCGCTGAGCTTCGGGACACCGCCGCACGGCGGCTACGGGCTGGGGATCGACCGGCTCGTCCAGAAGGTCGCCGATCTCGACAACATCAAGGAGGCGATCATGTTCCCGCGCGACCCGAACCGGCTGGAGCCGTAGGCGTCGATCCCCCTGCCATGGCAACTACTCGCCGAGCTCCGGGGATCGCTCGGCGGCGAGTTCCGTCTCCAAACTCCCCCGCTCCCAGCTTCCGACCGCGTCACCGTCGACCTCCGCTTGCACCTTCTCCTCTAAGAGATTCACCGCCACGCTGTTTGCCCCCTCGGGAATGATGAGGTCGGCGTGTTTCTTCGTCGGCTCGATGAACTGCTCGTGCATCGGCTTGACCGTCGAGAGGTACTGGTCGATGACGCCCTCGAGGTCTCGGCCGCGGTCGACGACGTCGCGCTGGATCCGTCGGAGGATACGAACGTCTGCGTCCGTTTCCACGTACAGTCGGAGGTCCATCATTCCGTTTATCTCCTCGTCGTACAGCGCGAGGATCCCCTCCAAGACGATCACGTCCGTCGGCTCGACGGTGACCCGCTCGTCGCTCCGGTTGTGGACATCGAAGTCGTACTGTGGCATCCGGACGGACTGCCCTTCGAGCAGCGCTTCGAGCTGTTCACCCAGGAGGCTCCACTCGAACGCGTCGGGATGGTCGTAGTTGACCGCCTGTCGCTCTTCGAAATCGAGGTGCGAGAGGTCCTCGTAGTAGTTGTCGAGCGGGATCCGGGTGACCGCGTCGTCGACGTTGCGGGTGACGAGTCGTGACACCGTCGTCTTTCCCGCCCCGGTCCCCCCGGCGATCCCGATCACGAACGAGGGTATACTCATGTACGGATGTCGGACGGGTGCCGGTTTGAACCCTCCCTTTTTGCTCTCTGCGGACGCGAATTCGTACCTATGGTGTGAGACAGTATAACGGTGACGGGGGCAGGTTTTACCCGTTCCGTGTGGATCCGATACGCATGCGTACAGATACCACGGCAAACGACGTGATGCACAGGGAGTTTCTGGGGGTGAGTGAATCGGACACGCTGGCGGACGCCGCCCGATTGATGGTCGCCGAGGAGGCCGACTGCCTCGTCGTCGTGCGGGGCGGTGAGCCGGTCGGTCGGTTGGGATCGCGGGACGTCCTGGCTGCGGTGCTCGACGATGACGCCGCCGAGATCACCGTCGGTGCGGTGATGGATCCCCCGCTTCCACAGATCACTCCCGACGCGCCGCTCACGGCCATCGAGGAGCAGCTCATTTCCGAGGGGGCGGGTCGCGTGGTCGTGGTCGCGGACGGCGAGGCGGTCGGCGTCGTCACCGAACACGATGCGCTCGCCGCCGGAGCGACGCGGAACGCCGGCAGCCGTGACCCGGACGTGTCAGTCACCGCCGGAGTGGAACCCGAGCACGAGCTCGACGCGGAGTCGGCGGTCGACGCCGGAATGACCCGGGAGCGGGACCGGGCGATGACCGCGGAGATGACCGACGCGTCGGGCTCGCCGACTCAAGGCGTCTGTGAGGTGTGCGGCTCGCTCGCGCCGAGCCTGACGACCACGAACGGGCAGGTGGTGTGTTCCGACTGTCAACAAGTGTGACGCCGGCACACCCGCCGGGTGGCGGACCGAAGGCCGACCCGGACCACGTACGCGTCACCCCGGCGACGGCCGACGACATCGAGGCCGTCACCGACCGGTGGGTCGAACTGGCGTCGAGCCAGCGCGAGTACGGCTCCACCCTTCTGTCGGACGGAAACCGGGAGACCGTTCGAGACTCAGTCGCTCGAGGCGTCGTGACCGGCGAGCTGTTCGTTGCTCGCGACGACGCGGACCGGATCGTCGGGTTCGTCGGTTTCTCGCTCGATCACGGGGGACTCGACCGGGACCGCAGGCGTGGCGTCGTCGACAACCTCTACGTCGATCCGGACCGTCGCGGGGACGGGATCGGGTCGGCGCTGCTGTCGGCCGCGGAGCGAGCGCTTCGCTCGGCGGGTGCCACGGAGGTCGGGTTGGAAGCCATGACCGCGAACGACCGAGCCCGATCGTTCTACCGGAGCCACGGCTACGAACCGCATCGCGTGGTGTTGCGGAAACGCATCGACGAGGCCGAGATCGACGATGCGGACCACGACGGAGGCGATACCGGCGGAACGGACGGCGACGGGCCGACCGACGACGAGTGAGTCCCGACGGACCGATGACTGTCACGTCGGAAGCGACAATCACTCAAATCGCGTCGGAAGCGACAATCACTCAAAGGAGCACCGAGTACGACCGGTCGCGCCAGGGGAGCATGGGTGGTTCATGCACTCGACTTGTAATCGAGACTTCCGGGGTTCAAATCCCTGCCCTGGCTCTTCTCTCCTCATTTCGCCACTCCACTCATGGCGTCGTTGCCATGCCGCCACACCGTGACGGCGAACCAACCGCCTTCGACCGGGTGAGACGAGGATCCGCTTATTACGTCGCCACACGGACCGGTGGCATGGACGCGTCCGACGTTCCGTTCGTCGGGATCGCCGTGGTCGTCGCCGCGACGGTCCTCGCGGGAACGATCGCGGCCGGAGCGCTGTTCGGGTTCGATGAGTCGGTCGTCCGTCCGTTCGTCTTGCTCGCGGCGGAGCCGTTCGCGTGGATCGTCGTCGCCGCGCTGTTCGTCGCGGTCGTCGGCCACTCGTATCTCGACTGACGGCCGCCCTCAGTCCTCCCGCTCGCGGATCGACCGGACGAGTTCCCCGAGCGTTCGGTCGACGCTGCCGTGTTTCACGTCGTCGCGATCGCCGTCGATCAGCGCCCGCTCGCTTCTGACGAACGACTCGCCGGTCCCCCACGGCGCGGCGTACGCGACGCCGACGTAGACGAGCCCCGCCGGCTTGTCGCGGTCGCCACCGCCGGGACCGGCGATCCCGGTCGCGGAGACGCCCCAGGTCGTGTCCGCCCGGTCCCGTGCGCCCGCGGCCATCCGGCGTGCGACCGGCGCGCTGACCGCACCGTGTGCATCGAGCGTCTCGCGGTCGACTCCCAGCTCGCTTCGCTTGGCGTCGTACGCGTACGTGACGAACCCGCGATCGAAGTAGGCGCTCGATCCGGGGACGTCCGTGATCCGGGACCCGATCAGTCCGCCGGTGAGGGATTCGGCGACCGCGAGCGTCTCTCCACGATCCGTGAGAAGCGCTCCGACGACGGCCTCCGGCGGCACCGAGCCCACCCACTCGCCATCGATCAGTCGGCGGTCGTCCGCATCGCGTCCGCTCATGAGACGGATCGCGGTCCCGACCTGCTTGAAAGGTGTGGGATCGAGCGGTGAAACCGAGGCGGAGGCGCGGGACCGTCAGGCCTCGGCTCGAAGGTCGCCGACCGTCCGGACGCGCGTCCCGATCGGTCGCTTCACGAACTCGCCCACGCGGCGTCCGAACAGTTCGTTCACGCCACGTTGTGCCGCCACGTCGAGGAGCCGTTGGTCTATCTCCCCGTCCATGACGACGGTGTGGGGGGGTTCCGATGCGTCGGCGACGGCGTCGAACGCGTCGGCGACGGCGTCCTCCGAGAGCACGCCGAGCCCGTCGTCGAGGAGGCGTGCGACACCGCTTTCGGCGTCTATAACCTCCTGAACGTGCTCCTCGAGCGAGCGCGGCTCGTCGTCCAGCGAGTCGTCCTCACCCTCTAACTCCGAGTCGCCCTCACTCTCTCGCTCCGAGCCGTCCTCACTCTCCCGCTCCGAGTCGTCCTCGCCCTCCCGCACCGTACCGTCCCGCCCCGTATCATCGGCGTCGGAGTCGTCCCGTCCGACGTGGACCGACGTGGCCGTCGTCTCGCCGTTTTCCGTCGGGTCGGTGTCACGGGATCCACTCGACTCGCGAGCGGCACCGTCGTCGAGGGTGGCCTCGTGGCCGGACTCGCTCCCGTCCGTGTGCTCGGTGCGCGGCTCCGTGTCCTCTTCGTGGTCCCCCGCCGCGTCGTCGCTCGCCGAGCTCGAGCCATCGGTTCCGACTCGCCCCCGCCGACCGGCCGGATCGACGTTCTCGACGGCCTCGCGGAGGTTCGATTCGCCGGAGAGCGTCTCGTAGGGGACCTTCCCGCGCAGCGCCTCGAAGACGGCACCGCGATCGAGGTCCTCGACGGACTCGCCGGGCGGGGCGAACGCGACGTAATCGACGTCGCCGACCTGCGCGAGCTCGCGAAGGATCAGCTCCCCGCCGCGGTCGCCGTCGAGGAACGCGGTGACGGTTCGGTCCTGCGTCAGTTCGGCGACCGCGTCGGGGACGTTCGTCCCCTCGACGGCGACCGCGTTTTTGATTCCTCCCGCAAGCAGCGTGAGCACGTCCGCACGCCCCTCGACGACGATGACGGCGTCGGAATCGCCGACGCGTGGGCCCGCGGGAAGTCCCTCGTAGTCGACGATTCCCTCGACGCGAGCGGCGTCGCGGACCTCCGCTAACACGTCCGTACTCGCCAGGTTGGTCTCCTCGAACCCGTCAGCGATCAGCTCCTTCGCGCGCTCGACGACCTCGCGGCGCTTGGCCGCACGGACGTCCTCGATACCGGTCACCTCGACGGAGGCGTGACATGGACCGATCCGGTCTATCGTTTCGAGCGCCGCCCCGAGGATCGCCGTCTCGACTTTATCGAGACTCGAGGCAACGGTCACCTCGCCGAACGACTGCCCGTTCTCGGACTCGACCGCGACGTCGATCCGTCCGACCTTCGAGGACTCCTGTAAGTCCCGAAGGTCGAGCTCCTCGCCGAGCAGTCCTTCCGTCTGTCCGAACACCGCGCCGACGACGTCGCTTCGTTCCACGACGCCGTCGGCGGCGATCGTCGCGTGGATCAGGTATTTTTCCGTGTCTTTCATGAGTGATTGTAATGGTGATTGGGCGACGCGAGCCGCCCGGAGTTTATGTACTGCACTTCCAGCAAAATACCTATCGCACTTCCTCCGACCCGACGCTATGAAGATGTTTTTTCTTCATAGATGCTGTTCGTTCACTACCGATAGATTTTAGAGCGCTGTAAGATGTTTTAGTTGTAATGAGTCGCACGGGGAGAGACGTGGTGTGGATACCGGTGTTCGTGATACTCGTCGCGTTCGCAGTACCGTGGCCGTTGTGGGGCGTCGACACCGTCGCCGCCGGACTTCCGGTGTGGGTTTGGTGGCATATCGGCTGGCTCGGACTGTGTAGCGTCCTCTTTTACGGGTTCGTCGCGAGCGGCGCGTGGGAACGCGGGATGGGGATCGATCCCGACGGGCCGGACGCCCCGACGGGGTCACCGACGACGGCGACGGCGGAGACGAGGGGCGGACCGGCGGGCGAGGGACAGGAGCGCGATCGAAACGGGGGCGAGTCGCGATGACCGCCCCCGCTCAGCTCGGAGCCATCCCGCTCCAGATCGGGGACGTCACAGTTCAACTCGGCATCGTCGTCACCTACCTGCTCGTCGCGCTGGCGATCGGGCTGCTCGCGTATCGAGTCGCCGAGTCGACCGCCGAGGACTACTACCTCGCGAACCGATCGATCGGCACGCTCGTGTTGTTGTTCACGACGTTCGCCACGTTGCTGTCGGCGTTCACCTTCTTCGGCGGGCCGAACCTCGCGTATCAGGCGGGTCCCGAGTGGCTGATCGTAATGGGAGCGTTGGACGGCGTCCTCTTTGCGGTACTGTGGTACGTCATCGGCTACAAACAGTGGTTGATCGGGAAGCGAAACGGGTACATGACGCTCGGCGAGATGCTCGGCGATCGGTTCGGCTCGCCCGGACTCCGCGCGCTCGTCGCCGGCGTGAGCCTCATGTGGCTGTTCCCGTACGTCATGCTCCAACAGATGGGTGCCGGAGAGGCGATCGTCGGACTCTCCGGGGGGGCGGTCCCGTACTGGGGGGGCGCGGCGCTCATCACCGCGTTCATGATCGCCTACGTCGCGCTCGCAGGAATGCGCGGCGTCGCGTGGACCGACACGGTTCAGGGGCTGTTCATGCTCTCGATCGTCTGGATCGCTGTGGTCTGGGTGCTGTCGGCGGTCGGCGGGCTCGAGGCGGCGACCGGTTCGATGCTGGCGGCGCGTCCCGACTTCGGGAGCTTCGGCGGCGGGCTGTACACGCCCGGATTCATCATCTCGACGGCGATCACCATCGCGTTCGGCGTGACGATGTTCCCGCAGATCAACCAGCGCTTCTTCGTCGCCGAGAGCGAGACGGTCCTGAAGCGGTCGTTCACGCTGTGGCCCGTGCTCGTTCTGCTCCTCTTCGTTCCCGCGTTCATGATCGGTTCGTGGGCGGTCGGCATGCCGATCGACGTACCGGAGGGGGCGAACGTGCTCCCGGTCGTGTTAAACGAGTACACGCCGCTGTGGTTCGCGGCGCTCGTGATCGCGGGCGCGATGGCGGCGATGATGTCGTCGTCCGACTCGATGCTGCTGTCGGGATCGTCGTACTTCACCCGCGACCTCTACCGCCCGTTCGTCAACCCCGACGCCTCCGCGCGGCGCGAGGCGTGGCTCGCGCGGATCGGCGTCGCCGTCTTCGCGACGCTCGCGTTCCTCGCGAGCCTGTTCCGGCCGGGAACGCTGATCGAGGTCGGCGACACCGCGTTTTCGGGATTCGCGCTGCTCGCGCTCCCGGTGATCTGCGCGCTGTACTGGGACCGGACGACCCGCGACGGGATGGTCGTCGGCGTCGTCGTCCCGCAGCTTCTCTACCTCGCGCTCGTGTTCGTGCCGGCGCTCCCGCGGAGCTACCTCGGCTGGGACTACGCGCTCGGACTGATGGTCCTCTCCGCGGTACTCACCGTCGGCGTCTCGCTGCTCACGTCGCCGACCGTCGACGGCGACGCCTCCCGATTCGTGGTCACGAGCGACTGAACACGTCGGCACCGTCGAGCGCGAGGTCGAAAACGCAAAGCCCGTCCGCCCCTGATACGGCGCATGAACGAGCCCGGAACCGAGGGCGTGCTGTTGGACCAATCGACGCTCCACGATCGGCTTGACGGCGCGCCCGACTGGCTACGGGAGCACTACCGGACGTTCCGCGAGTCGATGCTCGGCGAGCACGACGGCTCGCCGTTCCCCTGCTACTTCGGGATCGAGGTCGAGCGGGAGGGGGAGCTGTTGTACGCCGCCTGTGAGTCGACGACCGATCCGACCGCCCTGCTGCGGTTCCGCGACGTCCTGCTGGAGTATCTGGACACCTACGAGGACCACGCCGACCGCGCCCCGCTGGCCGTGTTCTTCCGACCGCCCGAGGGCGACCCCGGGGAGGCCCACTACCACGAGCGGCTGTGGCACGTCCTCGAGTTCCTCCACGTTCACGATCCGGAGCCGTGGCCCGCAGAGATCCCGACCGATCCGGACGACCCGCATTGGGAGTTCAGCTTCGGCGGCGAGCCGCTGTTTCCCACCTCCCGAGCCCCCTTTTACGACGAGCGACGGAGCCGGTTCTCTCCGGTCGGGCTGGAGATAACCTTTCAGCCCCGCGCCGTCTTCGAGGGGATCACGGCGGACACCGAGGCCGGCCAGCAGGTCCGCGAGGTGATCCAGTCACGGATGGGCGAGTACGACGGCGTCTGTCCCCACGCCGACCTCGGCGACTGGGGGATGGATGGCGACCGCGAGTGGAAACAGTACCTGTTCCGGGAGGACGACGACGCCAGCCCGGACGCGTGTCCGCTACGCCCGACCCGTGACCACCCGAAGGCACCCCCGGAGCTGCTCGAACGCGGGGCGTGGCGGCGGATCGGCGGCGGGCGGACCGACTCCGTCACCCACCGAGCCGCGAGCGTCGGCGATGACTGACGGAGTCGCCGTCGGCGACGCCGTCCTCCTGCTCGTCGACTTCCAGACCGGGTTCGACGACCCCGCCTACGGCGAGCGCAACAACCCGGGGGCGGAGACGACGGCCGCCTCCCTCCTGACCGCGTGGCGCGAGCACGACCGACCGATCGCCCACGTCCGCCACGCCTCCACCGAGCCCGACTCCCCGCTTCGCCCCGACGGGCCGGGGTTCGCGTGGAAGCCGGAAACGGCACCGCTCGACCACGAGCCGGTCTTCGTCAAGTCGGTCAACGGCGCGTTCGTCGACACCGGGCTCGACGAGTGGCTCCACGAGCGGGGGTACGGAACGCTCGTCGTCTGCGGGCTCACCACCGACCACTGCGTCTCGACGACCGTGCGGATGGCCGAGAACCGCGGCTACGACGTCGTCGTCGTCGCGGACGCCACCGCGGCGCACGAGCGGACCGCCCACGACGGCGGCACGGTGGACGCCGAGACCTCCCACCGCGTCGCGCTCGCTCAGTTACGAGGCGAGTTCGCGACCGTCGTCGACGCCGCGACGCTGCTCGATGCGGAACGGGTGGCGTGACCGCGACGACCGCAACGACCGCGACGGCTCCGCCGGCCGCGACCGGGAGCGACTGGGCACCGTCAAGCCAGCCCGGTACCGGCGACGTTTTTGGGCGGCGACACGCACGCATCGGTATGGAGCTGTTCGCCGTTCCGGGCCTCCCGGAGATCCGGGAGGGGGACGACCTCGCCGCGATGGTCGACGAGCGCGTCGACCTCCGGCCCGACGACGTCGTCTGCGTCGCCAGCACGGTCGTCTCCAAGGCGGAGGGACGCGTCTTCGATCTCGACGAGTTCCCGCCGAGCCCGCGCGCGAACGAGATCGCCGACCGGCTCGCGGAGCGCTCCGGCGAGGAGAAGGACTCCCGGTTCGCGCAGGCGGTCCTCGAGGAGTCGACGGAACTGATCATGGAGACCCCGTTTCTCCTCACCGCAACCCGGTTCGGACACATCGGCGTTAACGCGGGGATCGACCGGTCGAACGTCCCCGGCGGCGACCTGCTGTTGCTCCCGAAGCGACCGTCGGAGAGCGCGGCGCGGATCCGCGAGGGGCTGTCGGCCGACCGCGTCGTCGTCACCGACACCTGCGGCCGCCCGTTCCGACACGGACAGCGCGGGGTCGCGATCGGCTGGGCGGGACTGCCCGCGAGCCGCGACTGGCGGGGCGAGCGCGACCGCGACGGCCGCGAGCTCGGCGTCACCGTCCAGAACGTGATCGACGAGCTCGCGAGCGCCGCCAACCTCGTCGCCGGCGAGGGCGCGGGCGGGACGCCCGTCGTCGTCGTCCGCGACTGGGCGTTCGGCGATCACGACGGATCGGACAGCCACTTCCGCGAGGTCGAGGGCGACTTCGTCCGGCAGGCGCTCCGGGAGTGGGACTACGAGGACTCATAAGCATGCTCGGCATCGAACTCACTCCCGAACACGACCTGCATCGCCTCGTCGACCTCGGCGTCCGCGCCGAGGAGGCCGGCTACGACGCCGTCTACTCGACGTGTCACTACAACAACCGCGACCCGTGGGCGTTCCTCTCCCGGCTCGCCGCCGAGACCGACACCGTACGACTCGGTCCCGGCGTCGCAAACCCCCACGAGACCCATCCCGTGACGCTCGCCTCGAAGGTCGCCACGCTCGACGAGGCGTCCGAGGGACGCGCCGTTCTCGGGATCGGACCGGGCGATCCCTCCACGCTCCGAAACCTCGGACTGGCGGACCAGCGCGGACTCCGGTCCGTGTTGGAGGCGTTTAAAACTGCTCAGCGGCTGTGGGCCGGCGAGCGGGTCGATCACGACGGAACGTTCGACGCGAACGGGGCGGGGCTCAACTACGAGCCGCCCCAGGGCGCGGCGATCCCGGTCCACGTGGGCGGCGAGGGGCCGCACATGTGCCGAATGGCGGCGAAACACGCGGACGGGCTCCTGTACAACGGGTCGCATCCGGCCGACCTCGCGTGGGCCCGCGAGCAGGTCGACGACGGGCTGGGCGATAGACCCGACTCCCGCGGGGAGTTCGACCTGATCGCGTACGCCGCGGTCAGCGTGTCTGCGGACGGCGAGGCCGCACGGGAGGCGGCACGCCCGCCGGTCGCCTTTATTACCGCCGGCGCGGCACCGCCCGTCCTGAAGCGCCACGGGATCGACGCGGCGACCGCCGAGGCGATCGGCGACCACGTCGCCGCGGGCGAGTTCTCGGCCGCGTTCGAGCGCGTGACGCCCGACATGATCGACGCGTTCTGTATGGCCGGGACGCCCGAGGCGGTGCGCGACCGCGCGAGCGACGTCGCCGCGCACGCTGACGGGCTCGTGGTCGGCTCCCCAATCGGCCCCGACCTGGAGGCGAGCGTCGACCTCGCGGCCGACGCCGTGGACGGGCTGTTCGCGACCGAGTGAGTCGACGTCGACCGCGGGAGCGACCGCCGCGTATCTGGACCCTTTTAGTCCGCTCGCGAGGAGCGTCGGTATGGTCAACCGGCTGCTCGACACGCTGATCGATCGCAACGACGAACACGTCGCGTCGCTCTCGGCGACCGCGTTCGACGACTGTCGCGACACGCAGCGCCCGCCCGTCGTCTCCGTCTGCTGTTCCGACTCACGGGTCTCTCAAGAGGGGATGTGGGCGACCGATCGGCCGGGGTTTCTGTTCACCGCGGGAAACATCGGGAACCGGGTGCGCGACGACGTCGACGGGACCGCGGTGCTCGACGGGAGCGTCGCCTACCCGCTTCGATACGCGGACACGGACGTGCTCGTCGTCGTCGGTCACACCGGCTGCGGAGCGATCGGTGCGGCGCTGACGGCCGCAAGAACGGGCGAACTCCCCAACGAACCCGGCGTCCGTGCCGACGTCGAGGAGCTCGTTCCGGTCGTCGAGGCGGGGCTCGATCACCCAGCTGTCGACGCCGACGCGCCCGCCGACGAGGTTCACGATCCGCTCGTCGAGTACAACGTCCACGAGCAGGTCGCGTTCGCACGGGACAGCGACGAGGCATCGGACGCCGACGTCTACGGCTTCGTGTACGACTTTCACGGGTCGTACGGCGACCGCGACGGAGCCGTGTACCTCGTGAACGTCGACGGCGAGCGCGACGTGGACGCGCTCCACGACGTCGTCGACGACGAACACGCCGACCACGTCGCGAGCCTTCTGTAACGCGGCGGCGTTCGCTGGGCGTCCGTGACGGTGGGTCCCGCATCCGACAGCGGTATGCCCGCGAGCGTCCAAACGGGTCCAATGGACCGGCGCGTTCTCTTCGCGACCCTGATCGTGTTCGCCGGCGGTGCCGCCGGCGTCGGCGTCTCCGTCTTCGCGTTCGTCGGCCTCGACGACGCGACGGCGGACACCGAGATCCTCTGGCAGTCGGATCCCGCCGACGGCGACGACGGGAGCGGCGCGGTCGTCGCGACCGTCGACGGCGATCCGTACGTACTCCAACTCGCGGCGGATAGGGACGCCGCCGGAACCGCGATCCGAGCGATCGACGCGGACGGAACCGTCGCGTGGACTGCGCCGCTCCCCGACGGCATCGACGCGGACGGGGCGAGCGATCTCGTCGTCGGCGAGTTCGACGGCGATCCGGTCGTCGCGCTCACGACACACGACGGGCGACTGGTCGCACGCTCCGCCGTCGACGGAGCCGAACGCTTCGTCGTCCCGATCGGCGGGGACGGCGGACTCGCACCCGCCTTCATCGACCGCACCGGCGACGGCACGAACGCCCTCGTTGCGGTCCACGACGCCGGCGGAGTGATAGGGGTCGACGCGGCGGGAGAAACGACGTTCGAGACGGAACTCGACGGCGACGGCGCGTTGCGACCGCTTGCGATCGCGGGCGACGAGTCCGCCACTCCCGACGACACCGCCCTCACCGGCGTCGGCATCGCGGTCCTGACCGAGGACGTCGACGGACAGCGGGTCACCGTCGTCGACGGGTCGGGGGACGTGGTCTGGACGGAGCGGACGGACGGGACCGCACTCGGGTGGACCGCGGTCGACACCCGTCGCGGAGCGGTCCTCGCGCTCGGCGGCGCGGGCGGTACCCTGACCACGCTGGAGGCGGTCGACGGCTCGCTCCGCTACGAAGTCGGGTTACAGGACGTGCCGGTCGACGTCGGAGCCGCGGACGCCGGCCGGATCCACGTCGGCGGCACCGGCGACGTGTGGGCCGTCGACTCGTTGGACGGCGAGGTGGTCTGGAAACAGCAGTACGGCGGCGAGACACGGGTGAACGCGCCGGCGGTCGGCGACCTCACCGGCGACGGGACGCCGGACGTGATCGCCGTGAACCGCGGCGGTGAGCTGCTCGGGATGAACCGCAACGGCGAGGCCGTCGCTCGGGGGAGCGTCGGCGACGAGGTCGTGTACGCGAACCCGATGGCGGCGGACCTGACCGGTGACGGACGCGAGGAGGTCCTCGTGGTGACCGAGCGCGGAAGCGTGATCGCGGTGGCGACGTAGCGACCACGGGCGTGCCCGCGGGTCACGGCCCGACGACGGACCGTTCTCGAGATCGAACTCTCACATGGAACCGAGACGGAGAAACCGACCGACTCGACGGCGACGATCTGTTCGTTTCACCGGAAACACGGTGTGTCGGGAGAGCGACCGCTATCGACGGTACAGGGTCGGAAGACGGGGGTCGGAAGACGGGGGTCGGAAGACGGGGGTCGGAAGACGGGGGTCGGAAGACGGGGACGACCGGTTAGTGGTCCTCGTCCTCGTACACCCACGCGGCGGTGTCGAGGCCGTAGTCGACGAGCTCCTCGTCGTCGAAGAACAGGTCGATCTCGCGTTCGTTTGCGCCCTCGTCCTCGTGATCGGACGCGTGGATCACGTTGTGGCCGAGATCCAGTCCGAAGTCGCCGCGGATCGTGCCCGGTGCGGAGTCGGCGGGGTCCGTCTCGCCGACCATCGCGCGGACCTGACGGGTCGCGTCCGCGCCCTCCCACACCATCGCGAAGACGGGGCCGGAGGTGATGAACTCGACGAGCCCGTCGAAGAACGGTTTGTCCTCGTGTTCACCGTAGTGTTCGTGGGCGAGCTCCTCGTCGATCCGCATGAATGTGCCGCCGACGAGCTTCAGGCCGCGGTCCTCGAATCGGGAGACGACCTCGCCGATGAGGCCGCGCTGGACGCCGTCGGGCTTGACCATCACGAAGGTGCGCTCGTCGTGGTGGCTCATTCCTCGCCGCCCTCCGAGCGACCCTCCTCGGTCCACTCGAGATCACGTGCCTCGCGGCCGAGGAAGTAGTTCTTCTCCGCCTTCGAGTCGACGAAATGGAGGATGGTGCCGTCGGTCTTGACGAACATCGTTCCCGTGCCGGGCTCGATCTCCTCGCCGCTGAAATCGCAGGTGCGTTTCTCGACCATCCGTTATCGTCCTCCGATGGAGTCGGCGTCACGCTGGGTCTCCCGGAGCTGGAGCACGTCGCCCAGCCGGACGGGGCCCAGGACGTTTCGGGTGATGATACGCCCCTGGTTCGATCCTTCCTGGATGCGGCATTTGACCTGCATGGCCTCGCCGTGCATCCCGGTCTTGCCGACGACCTCGATCACCTCGGCGGTGGTCGAGTCGCCGATGCCCTCTTCTGCGCTCATGGTGGGTTATCGGAGTTCCTCGACCTTCTCCGCGATGTCCTCGACGTCGTCGGCGGCGTCGCCGGCGTCGACGACTGCGGCGGCGGCCGAACCGACTTCGAGGCCTGCGGCGTGGCCGACCTCGTCCTGCGTGTCGATGAAGACGACCGAGATGCCCTTCTCCTCGGCGAGTTCGGGGAGGTGCATCACGATCTCCTCGGGGGAGACGTCCTCGGCGACGAAGACGAGCTTGGCGTTGCCGCGCTCGACGGACTTCGTGGTCTCGTTCGTTCCTTTCTTTACGGTACCGGTGTCTCGGGCGACCTCGAGAGCCTCGAGGGCTCGCTCGGCGAGGTCGGCTGGGGTGTCGTAGTCTACGTAAACTGCCATGTGTTGTTCACCTATCCTCCACGTGGGCTCGCGTGTCCGTCCCGTGGTCGGTCCCTATCGGAACGGCACATCATCAACCCCGAAGAGGCTGTACCCCGGAGTTGGCCGGGACATCATAAAAGCGCTTTCAATGCGATCCGGCCGTGTGAGCGGAGCACACGGTCCTCATGCCGATTCGGTCGCGGGATCGGATCAGATCGGATCGGGCCGGTGCTGTGCGTCTCCGCGGGGCATCCCGCGATCACTCCGAGCCCTTTTAGCCGATCCGTCGACTGCGATCGGACGAATGGCTCGGCTGGTTCACTACTCCGACATCGAGAACGTCTTCGACGTACCCACGCGGGCCGCCCGCCTCGCGGGGCGGATCCGCGCGCTCGACGGCCCCGACGCCGCCGTCGTCGGAACGGGCGACACCACCGCGCCGGGCGTGCTCTCCCTCGTTGCGAAGGGGCGACAGACGATCGACTTCTACGCCGCCACGGATACCGCACTCGATACGTTCGGGAACCACGAGTTCGATTACGGACCGGACAACCTCCGTGAGCTTGTCGCCGACGCGCCCGTCGAGTTCGTCTCCGCGAACGTCCGCGACGAGAACGGTGACCCCTTCGGCCGCGATCAGGGCGTGGTCCCGTGGACGACGCGGAGCGTCGACGGTTCGACGGTCGGCTTCGTCGGCGTCACCGACCCCGCGACCGACTCGCTCAATCCGATGGCCGCTCCCCTGGCGTTTTCCGACCCCGTCGCGGCGGTCCGCGACGCGCTCTCGGAGCTCCGCGCGGAGACGACGATCGATCACGCCGTCGTGCTCTCGCATCTCGGCGTCGGCGACGACGACATCGCCCGCGAGCTCGACGTCGACGCGGTCCTCGGTGGACACGTGCACAGCCGACGCACCGAGCACGTCGAGGGGACGCTCCTCGTCCGTCCGGGCGTCAACGGCGAGACCGTCGCCGAGGTCGACCTCTCGGGCGAGCGTCCCGAGGCGACGCTCCACGAGCCGGACGGCGCGGAGCCGCTCTCACGGCTCCGAGAGACGCTCGCGCGGCGGATGAGCGAGGCCGACCTCGATCGGGTCGTCGGGCGCGTCGAGGATCCGATCGCTCGGACCGGCGAGGTCGTCCACGGCGGGGAGTGTCGCGTCGGGAACTTCGTCGCGGACGCGTTCCGCTGGGCTCACGACGCCGACGTCGGGCTCTCGAACGCCGGCGGACTCCGCCAGGGGGACCCCTGGGAAGGAGCCGTGACGAAAGCCGACCTGATCAGTCTCATTCCGTTCGAGGAGCCGGTCGTGCTGACGTCCGTCACCGGTGGGGAGCTGCTCGCCGTCTTTCGGGAGATGGGCGCGCCCGAGGTCGATTTCGGCGAGGACGACTGGTGGCACGGCCACGTCTCGAACGCCCGCGTCGTCTGGGACGACGCCGAGGCGGCGATCGTGGAGGCGTCGGTCGGCGGCGAGCCGATCGACCCGGACGACCGCTACACGGTCGCGACCTCCGAGTACCTGCTTCACTCGGACCACGAGTTCCCGACCCTGGCGGAGCGCCATCGGATCGGCGAGGCCGACATCCAGTACGAGGTGCTCGCCGCGTACGCCCGCGAACGCGGGATCGACCCCGTCGTCGACGGGCGGATAGACATCCGGAACGGCGACGCGTAGCCTCCCCGCGCTCAGTCGATCCAGACCGGCGACGACGTCACGTCGATCCCCCACGCGTACGGGAGCCAGCCGAGCACGAACGCCACCACGAGGAGCACGCCGACGAGGTTCAACAGGAACCCGGCTCTGGCCATCTGCGGGACGGTGAGATAGCCGCTCCCGAACACCACTGCGTTCGGTGGTGTCGCCACCGGAAGCATGAACGCGAGCGACGCGACGGTCGTCGCCGCCACCATCAACACGTACGGATGGACCGAGAGGGCGACCGCCAGCCCGCCGAGGATCGGGATCAGCATCGCGGTCATCGCGGTGTTCGAGGTCATCTCGGTGAGAAAGATCGCGAGCAGCGCGACCCCGACGACGATCCACAGGAGCGACAGCCCCTCGAAGACGGCCAGCAGGGTGCCGATCCACTCGCCGAGACCGCTCTCCTCAACGGCACCCGCGAGGGAGAGCCCGCCCCCGAAAAGCAGGATCACGCCCCACGGGAGCGTCACGCCGGTCGTCCAGTCGAGGAGGAACGTGAACTCCCCGTTCTCGTCGCGGACCGGGATGACGAACAGGAGCACAGCGCCGATCATCGCGATCGCGGCGTCGTCGATCATCGGGACGCGAGGCGAGAGCAGCACCGGCCGGGTCAGCCATCCGGCCGCGACCGCGCCGAAGACGATGAGCACCAGCGCCTCGGGACGCGTCACGGGGCCGAGCGCCTGCCGTCGCTTCCGGATGACGTCGGTGTCGTCGGGGAGGGCGGCGAGGTCGTCTCGGAGGACGGCCCGCGTCAAGTAGAGCCAACAGACGGTCACGCCGACCACGGCGACCGGGACGCCGTACGCCATCCACTGCGCGAACGAGACGTCCTGACCGTACGCGGACGCCACGAACCCCGCGAAGATGATGTTGGGCGGCGAGCCGATCAGCGTACCGACCCCGCCGATCGATGCGGCGTACGCGATCGAGAGCATCAGCGTCGTTCCGAACCGGAACTCCCCGCGTTCGGTCGGGACGTCCAGTTCCGATCGCTCGACGAGCTCCGCCGTCTGGTGGACGACCGCGAGCCCGATCGGCGTCATCAGCATCGCTGTGGCCGTGTTGGAGATCCACATCGACAGAAACGCCGTCGCGACCATGAACCCGAGCACGATCCGCCGGGGTGAGGTGCCGACGAGCGCGATCGTCAACAGGGCGATCCGTCGGTGGAGCCCCCATCGCTCGATCGCGACCGCGAGCAGGAACCCGCCGAGAAAGAGGAAGACGAGCCGGTTCGCGTACGGCGCGGACGCGGCGGTCGGCGATACCGCACCGGTGAGCGGGAACATGAATATCGGAAGCAGCGCGGTAACGGGGATCGGAACCGCTTCGGTCACCCACCAGACCGCCATCCAGACCGCGACGGCACCGACCGTCTGTCCCGCCGTCGACAGCTCCGCCGGCGACGGTGCGACGAGGACGAGACCGAAGCCGATCGGGCCAACGAGGAGCCCGAGCTTTCGCCTGAGCGTGTAGTCGTCGTCGACGTCGAACGAGGAGGAGCGTGTGTCGCCCGCTCGATTCGGATCGATCCCACCCTCTCGGGGGGTCCCCGCCCCGTTTCCGCCACCGTCGGTCGCGACGTCGCGTGACGACTCGCGGGCGGATCGGTGGTCGCGAGCCGAGCGACGTCCGCGAACCCCGGTCGGGTCCAGCGCGAGGAGCGCTTTCGTCCGGGCGTGCATGCGCCACGAACGGCGTCGAACGGCGTTCAATAGGTCGAGGACGGTCATGTGATCGTTGGTGCTCGGGCGACGACGTCGGTGTCGCGCCAACTGAACGGCCAACGTCTCGTGGTCAGCGCCCGGAATCGAGTACTTTTCGGCCGAAAACGGAACCCGAAACAGGGGCGTTCTCGCCGAAAACGGAAGTCGGAATCAGCGTGTCGTGACCGACCCCTGATCTGTCGTTACACGAACGGAACGACCGGCGGAAGCGGGAGCAGGGTGACGACGTGCATCCCGACGATCGTGAGCACGCCGACCAGAACCGGGAACAGAACGAGCGGGAAGCGCGTTCCGCTCAGTACCCGCCCGAGGTCGGACACCATACTGGACAGCGATGGCGTGCTGCTCCGCCGGAGGATCGCCAGTTCGAGTCCGAACAGGATCACCGTCGCACTCGCGGACATCATACAGAACGGACAGATCTCGCCGATCGGCACCAACTGGAGCCAGACGAAGTACGCCGAGAACAGCACGCCACTCGCCGTGATCGGCGTCAGGATCTTGATGATCAGGGGGTGACGGGTGTCGAACCACCAGAGCGCGAGCCCGATCGTCGAGATGTAATAAAACGAGCCGAGCGTCGCGAGCGGGATCCCGAAGACGTACGCCCACTGGCTCGTGATGACCTCGATGCTCCCCTGGACCGGTGCGTCCGGTGGGATCGCCGGAATCGCGTAGAAGTGGATCGCCGACAGCATCACCGTCACCATCCACCCCACCGCCGCGACGACGGTGAACACGCCGAACAGGGACGACACCCCCGGCGAGTAGTTCCATTCGTACTCGAAGTCCGCGATCGTCGAACTGTGTGTTGCCATACAGTGTGCCCGTTGTGGAGGCACCCTCATAAGTATTGTGCGTTGTCCCCAATATAGAGAACACGCATACCGGCGAGAGAGTCCGATCGGATCGAACGGATACAATCGCGCTCAGTCGATACGGTCGGCGACCTCGTCGATCCAGTCGACGAGGTCGTCGCCGCCGATGAACCCCTCAGCCCGTCGAGCGACCGGATTCCCGTCGACGAACAACACGAACAGCGGGACGCTTCGGACGTCGAACCGATCGACGAGCGGCGGGTCGTCCCGGGGATTCACGAGTCCCACGGCGACGTCAAGCTCCCGTGCAAGATTCCCCAACACGGGCTCCATGCTCCGACAGATCCCGCATCCCTCGGTGTAGAACTCCACGAGCGCAACCGAGGAGTTCGACACGAACGCGTCGAGATCCGCCTCGTCTTCCAGCGAGACCGGACGATCCCTCGCGGCCGATCCGTCGGTTCGTAGGTCAGATGTATTGTTCATATAGGACAATATAGGGCTCAGAGAATATAAGAGCATCCCATTATATTCTATCGTGTATAACGGCTCACTTATGGGTGTAGGAGATACGTGGATCAATGCGATCGTAGGGGCCGTTATCACGGTTGGTCTCTCATTCACGAGCTTTTCGCCGCTACTAGGTGGCGGCGTTGCGAGCTACCTTCAGTCGGAACCACCTGCACGAGGAGCGAACGTTGGTACCATTTCCGGAGTGATAGCCGCAATGCCCCTGTTCGTGATCATGACTCTCGGGTTCGCTCTGCTCGCCGCAGTACCCTCCGAGTCGGGCGGTTTTCACGCCGAGATCGAATTAGTACTCATCTTCGGGCTGATACTGTCGGTGATGTTCGGGATGATACTGTCGATGATGTTGCTCTGGTCCGTCGGCTTGAGCACAGTTGGGGGCTACGTCGGTGCGTACATTCACATGGAGTCACGATGAACCACAGACGACGATCCCTTCTCACGTTCGTCTTGCTGACGTTCTTCATCTCGTGGACTGCATGGGGCGTTCTCGCTCTACTCGGCACCGAACCGGGAATCAACGTCGCGGGTGTGCTATGGTTGCTTGGTGGACTCGGTCCGCCGATTGCAGCCGTCGTCGTGTCACAACTCACCGACGGGAGCCAGTCCACGCGACAGTTATTGAGTCGCCTTCTCCGGTGGCGGGTCGGCTGGCGATGGTACGGTGTGGCGATACTGTTTCCCGGGCTCGTCGTCATCAGTGCGGTCATCATCGATGCACAGGTTCGGGGACTGACCACGTCGTTTCCATCCCCCGATTTCGTGCTGCTGTTCGTCGGGTTGACCGTGGCAAGTGCGACGATCGGCGGGGGATTGGAAGAGATCGGCTGGCGTGGCTTCGTCCTGCCACGATTACAGGCGTCTCTCGACGCGTTCACAGCGACTCTCGTGGTCGGTGTCGTCTGGATGATCTGGCACGCGCCCCTGTTCATCATTCCTGGTGCGGTCCAGTCCGATCTCCCGGTTCTGCCGTTCGTCGTTCAAGGAATCGCTCTCGCAGTGGTGTTCACGTGGCTGTACAACAGTACTCGCGGGAGTCTGTTACTCGCCGTTCTCCTTCACGGTTCGTTCAACGCATGGATATCGACCGTGTGGCTCCTGCGCGACGACATCGATCCGCTGACCCTCTGGATGATGGCGCTCCTCGTGTGTGTGATCGCGATCGGTCTCGTAGTCGTCTATGGAACCGAGCATCTGTCCACCAACGAGCGGCAGATGATCTAACGACCGATTGACGAAATGCCAAGGGAGGCATTGAGGCACTCTCACTACTCGTTCGATTCGACCTTCGACGCGGTTCGAATCGCCCGGAACGCGAATCGATACGCAGTGCTCCTCGAAGTCGTCTGGTTGAACGTCCCGATCAGATACACGTCAGTCCCGGGACTGTAGAACATGAACGAATTCGTCGCCCCGATACCGCCCCACGCACGATATCTCGAAAGCAAGGGAATCGGGCGGAACCGAGCGACCCCGTAGCCGTAATCGAGCCCGATCGAGAGTCTCCGCCACTGGGTCATCTCTTTAAGCGTCTCCGCTCCTACGAGGTCGCCTTCGACCAACGAACGGTGGAACGTGAACAGGTCCTCGGTCGTATTCACCGTCTGGCCGCCTGCATACCAGCCGCTGAAGGATCGGTACTCTTCGACGTCAAATTCCTCGTCCTCGAACCGGAGGGGTGGCACGGGGTGTTCGACATCCTTCGCGGGGTCCGAAAACTGGGCGAGATACGAGCGGTTCATCGACAGCGGATCGAAGAGGTAGTCGTGTAACGCCTCGTGATACGACCTCGACGTCACGGACTCGATTATGAGGCCGAGGAGGTTGTAGCCGACTTCCGAATAGAAGATGCCGTCACCCGGCGGAAAGTGCGGATGTAAATTCTCCTTCGCCCACTCGACCGTCTCTTCGGGTTCCCAGAAGCGATCCGGGTCCTCCACCATCACGTCGAAAAATGTCTTTCCATCTGGCGATTCCTCTTTCTGCCGATTGAACAGGCCAAAGTCGTCGCTGAGGAGGTGTGGCAGTCCGGATGTGTGGTTCAGCAAGTGATGAATGTGGATGTCGTCCGTGTAGTCCGTCCCCTGGTAGTCGTGGAGTCCATCCAGAACTTCGTCAGCTAGATAGGGTGTAATCGAGTCGTCGAACTGCAACTTCCCCTCCTCGGCTAGCATGGCGATGATCGTCGAGGTGAAGGTCTTTCCGACGCTCGCGGCATGGTACGGTTGGTTTGGGTTGGCTGCTGTCTCGCCGACTTGCCCATAAGCCAGGTTCCAGTGGACGTCCCGGCTCCCGGAGTGAATGAGGAAGAACGCGTTGTCGAACGCAGGGGTGTCGTCCACCGTCTTTCGTAATCTGTCTTCGATCGTAGACTTCGCTTCTGCGGAATCCATGGGTGTACTTCACAATCAGCCACCATACGTCTGAGGCTCGTTCTCGGGGATGAAGAACCGTCTCCGTGTATATTTGGGGTTATGTCGCGTCGCGGATTCTCGCCGGTGGACCGTTCTCTGCCCGAAGGCTGGTCCCGACAATCCCGATGACGAGTAGTGCGACCACTACCGTCAACACCACGTGAGAGACGGTAAGTGTCACGAGCATCCCCCAATCCGGGATGCCGTCCACGATGACGAGGTCAACGTCAAGTGGGACGAGTGCTCCGAGCGCGTTCTCGCTGCCGTGCATGATCATGACGAGGAGAATACTCCCGCCGGAACCGTTGTAGACCCAAGCTAACAGCACCGAAAACCCGGTGATACCGACGAAGTATGCGAGCTGGGAAGCAAGGGGCCATTGGGCGTGTGGAGCGGCTGGATCGAAAAACAATGGGAGGTGCCAGAGTCCCCAGAGGATACCGATAATGACGGCAGCCACTAGCCCACCGTAGCGCTGTTGAAGTTCCGGTTGGGCAAACCCACGCCAGCCGATCTCTTCCTGGCCGCCACCGATAAATGTCCCGAGGATGATTCCGAACGCGAGGGTGAGAACGTTCGGTGAAAACGCCCCAAAATCGATCGGCCCGCCGAGTACTGCAACAACGCCTGCAGCCCCGAGTGCGATGCCAGCCGGGATCCCTATCGCTGCAACGTACCACTTCGGATGAACTCGCCAGCGAACGATACCACGCATCCACTCTCGAAGATCGTCTTCACTGACGTGAACGACGATCACGGCAGCAATGGCCGGGCCTGTTGCACTCAAGAAACCGCTCAGGATCCATCGCGTCCACGATGGTTCCATCCCCAGACCGATGACGAGCCCATTGAGGCTCCAAGAGATCGCAAACGTCAGTAGAAAGAACGCAACGACTCGGTTGGATCTGATCCATGATGAAATAGCCAGCATGTGGATTGGTTATCACCAATCCATATATAGCTGATGTGAGGGCTCAGGCCCCCGAGAATGGGCGATAGAGTTATTTGAAATGATTGACAATAGCCATAAATGAGTACATTCATTGGTCCTCCTCTACGAACGAGGAGAGTTACAATCGATGGGGGAATCAGTAGTGTTCTCGGGAAGTTACTGTTCCGTACGGCGCTCACAGTCTGCTACAGCTGCAGAAGGAAGAGCCATGACTGACGATTCTACTCTCTCCTTTTCATCGAGCATTGACTCGGACGGAACTCCTCAGCATCCGCTATTGATTTCGATCTTCCTCCATCTCTTCCCGGGGTTCGTTCTCATCGCGTTCACGTTCCTGGCGATTCCTGTGGTGACGTCGCTAGGATTTCCCTCGATCTTCGCCCTCTTCATCGGGATCGGACTCGTAATCGTTCCGATAGAGCTCGGAGTGCTCTTTATTCACGCTCGATCGACCACTGGCTCTTTCCGGCTTGACAACACCGTCCTCTATCGAGAAACACTCCCCTTACGAAAACTGCTCACATGGGGGGCAGCACTCGCGGTCTGGTTTCTGGTTTTCTTCGCCATTTCGACCGTCTTTTTTGACGAGTGGATCGCAGAGATGTTCTTCTCTTGGTATCCAGAGCGGTTCTTAGAGTTTGCTGCAGTCGAGGATGCAGGAGAGCCACTGACAACATCCGTCCTCATCGTGTTTCTCTTCTTCGCCTTTCTCCTCAACGGACTCGTGGGTCCAATCGTGGAAGAGTATTATTTCCGAGGGTATCTCTTGCCCAGGATCGGCCGATATGGTCGGTGGGCACCACTCATGAACACCATTCTCTTCTCTGTGTACCATTTTTGGACTCCGTGGCAGAATGTGGGACGGATCATCGGTTTCTATCCGATTGCGTGGGCGGCAAGACGGTTCCAAAGCACTCGGGTGGCGATAGTCGCGCACGTAACGATTAACCTGATCGGTTTGCTCGGCATGGCCGCTCTCTTTCTCGAAGCTGCGGCGTGAATCAATTTGCCGGCGTGAATCAACTTGTGTGCGATACGATCGATCAATCTCGCACACACCAGTCCAACCATCCATAAATTGCCATAAACGACTACCGACTTTAGAGGGGCAGTCAGCGTAGATGGCGTGTTTAATATATTTAATAAAAGATTGTCTCATTTATAAGGTCGGCCGTGAGCGGTTGAGAGGGGACTTGCATTCGGTCATCCGTGAGTCACCTGTCTCGTCGGGTTCGGTCCGTCGAACGCTCCCGTCGGCTCCTTCCCGTCGGCCTCTTCCGGCCGACTTCTCCCCGACTGGCGTCACAACCGCGTCCCCGGTGGCTTTAGGAATCGGCCGACTGTAGCCGGATACATGACCGATTGGGACGAACGGTTCGCGAGCGGGGAGTACCCGCGAGCCCCCGAGCCGTCGCCGGTGCTGCGGTCGTACGAGCCGTCGATCCCCGACGGTCGAGCGCTCGACGTCGCCGCCGGAACCGGACGCAACGCGGTGTTCCTCGCCGACGCGGGCTACGAGGTCGACGCGCTCGACGCCTCGCGGGAGGGCCTCCGAATCACGCGCGAGCGGGCGGCTGCGCGCGACGTCGGGGATCGTCTCAACGTGATCCATGGCGACGTCTCGAGCTACGGCTTCCCGAAGCAGCGGTACGAACTGATCACGATGAGCTTCTACCGGGCGGTCGATCGGTTCCCCGACCTCAAGGACGCGCTGGTTCCCGGGGGCTACCTGTTCGTGGAACACCACCTCAGATCGACGGACGAGACGCCCTCCGGGCCGAGCACCGACCGGTATCGCTTCGCCGCGAACGAACTGCTGCACGCGGGCCTCGATCTGACCGTCCTCTACTACGACGAAGGGACCGAGGAGCGGCCCGGTGACCGCCGGCGTGCGAGCGCCCGACTCCTCGCGCGCCGGTCGCACGGCGGACGGCAGTCGTATCCGCCGCGGCGCGACTGATGGTGACCGACGAGCGGTCGGATCCCGCGTCCGCGTCGAACCGTGGACCCGTCTCCGACCCGGAATCCGCGACGGCGACCCTCGTGGCGCTCGTCGAGGACGCCGTCGGTGAGCCGATCGAGACGACTCCGCCGGCGGAGCCGAGCGATCGCGACGACACCGTCGCTGTCGTCGGTCGCGGAGACGCCCCGTCGCCGATCGATCGCCTCGTCGACCGTGTCGCCGATGCGGATTCGATCGTCGGGGTCGTCCCCCGTCTCGACGCGTCGCTGGTCGAACGGCTCCGGCGGCGGGACACGTCGACCGACTCCGCCGGCAACGAGGGAGTCGAAGCGCGGATCGTCGTGACGGGGGCCGCGCGAGAGGCGGTGACCGGTCCGGCCGGACCGATGGTTCGGGCCGCACTCGAGAGCGGCGGCGGGATCGAGCTGTTCGCTTGCGAGGGCGACTCACCCGTGGGGCTCCTGCTCGTCGACGACCGCGCGATCGTCGGACTGTTCGATGACGCGGGGCTCGCGGCCGTCCTGATCGCCGACGCCCCCGCGGTTCGAGTACGAGAGTGGGTCGCGGCGGCGTGTCGGCGGTCCCTCGCGACGGCCGAACGGCTATCCGGGTAGCGATGGAGTGCGTTTCGAGGAGTGACGCCTATTCCGCGCGGCCGCGACCGCCGAACGACGGGAGTTTCACGCCGATCTCGGCGAACAGCGCCCCGATCACGGAGTATCCGAACACGACCGACGCGAGCCCGATGAACGTCATTCCGAACACGATCGCGAGGACGCTCAGCGGATCGCCCGCACCGAGGATCAGGTCGTTGACGAAGATGTCGAGGAACCGACCGACGTCGGTGACGACGCGCACGACGAACTCGATGATCGCGAACATAGTCGACGCTTCGAGTGGGGGGTACTTGTGTGTTGAGGATTCGGCGGTGTCGATCGCGCGTTGACGGTTCTGATGGTGTCGATCGCGCGTCCCGCGAGCCGGTCATGTGTCCTCGATCGCGTGTCGAGTCCCGCCCACCGATCCGGGTACCGGGAACCGAACCCCTTACACACGGCCGACGCCAACCGATGTGCAATGAGTACCCTGCTGTGGATCCTGACGGGGATCCTCGCGTACACTGCGGCGACGATGTGGCTCCGGAATCGGGGGATCCTCCCCGACTCCGTCCGTGTCTCCGGGCCGCTCACGACGGTCCACACGCGTCGAGGCCGGGCGTTTCTCGACTGGCTCTCCGGCCCGAAGCGGTTCTGGCGAGCGGTCGCGAACCTCGGGCTTGGTGGCGCGTTGGTCGCGATGGTCGGCTCCTTCGTCCTGATTCTCACCTCCGGGCTCTCCGCGCTCGCCGCCACGCAGCCGTCCGCGATCCAGCAGCCGCAGAACTTCCTCATCATCCCCGGCGTCAACGAGTTCCTCCCCCTGGAGGTCGCCCTCGAGATCGTCATCGGCCTCGCGATCGCGATGGTCGTCCACGAGGGCGCACACGGGCTGTTGTGTCGCGTCGAGGGAATCGACGTCGAGTCGATGGGGCTCGTCTTCTTCACGCTGATCCCGGTCGGCGCGTTCGTCGAGCCGGACGAGGAGACGACTCAGGAGGCGTCCCGTGGGGCCCGCGCCCGGATGTTCGCGGCGGGTGTGACGGCGAACACCCTCCTGACCGTCCTCGTGTTCGCGCTGCTTTTCGGCCCCGTCGTCGGCGCGATGTCGGTCGCACCCGGCTACGCCGTCGGCGAGGTGAATCCCGGATCGCCGGCCGCGGCGGCAGAGATCACCGGCGGCGACCGACTGATCGAAGTGGACGGCCGGTCGGTCGACACCGCCACGGAGTTCGAGGCCGCGCTGGCGGACGCCGGTGCGGACGTGAGCGTCACCGTCGACGACGGCGAGACCGAGCGTCGCGTCGACGTCGCCCGCGAGCTGCAGATCGTGGGATCGGCCGGTGGCAACCTCCTCGACGTCACGATCAGGGACGAACCGGTGATCGTCTCGGCGGTGAACGGCGATCCGGTCCGTACCGAGGGCGAGTTCTTCGACGCGATCGGCGACGACGAGCGTGCGACGGTGACGACGGAGGCGGGCGAAGCGGAACTGCCGATCGGCGCGTACATCGTCGGAATACAACAGGACGGCCCGATACACGACGCGGGCGCGCCGCTGGGGGAGCCGCTCACGATAGTCGAGATCGACGGTGACCGCATCCGCGACAACGAGGAACTGGCCGATACGCTCGAACGACGGAGCCCTGGCGATCGCGTCGAAATCGTCAGCTACTCCGCGGCGGACGAGCGGGTGAGCTACGACGTCGAGCTCGACGCCCATCCGAACCGGGAGGGCGGGTTCATCGGCGTCAGCATCTTCCCCGGCACGAGCGGGCTCGCGCTCGACGACTTCGGGGGGTCGGAGTACCCGGCGGGCGCGTACCTCGAACTGCTCGGCGGCGACGGCGGCGAGGGTGCACTCGACGACGTCGCGCCGCAGTTCAGCGCGCTCACGGAGTCCCCTCTCGGGCTCGTGTTCGTCGCCCTGATCCTTCCGCTCGGGAGTCTCTTCGGGGTCCCGTTCAACTTCGCGGGGTTCACCGGCGACCTCACCAACTTCTATGCGATCGACGGCGGGCTCGCGGTGCTCGGCGGGGGCGTGTTCCTGCTCGCGAACCTCCTGTTTTGGACCGGCTGGATCAACATCCAGCTCGCGCTGTTCAACTGCCTGCCCGCGTTCCCGCTCGACGGCGGACGGATCCTTCGGATGGTCGCCGAGGCGATCACGAGCCGGCTTCCGATCGGGGACCGTCACGCAGCCGTCCGGATGGTGACCGTCTCCTCCGGGCTCCTCATGCTCGCCGGACTGATCGTGATGATCTTCGGGAACCAGATCATGACCGCGCTCGGGATGATCTGAGGTGCGCTCGGGATGACCTGAGGCGCGCTCGGGATGGTTGGGTTCTCGGTCGATCGCCGTGGGATCGACCGCACGTCGCCGGAGAGCGGGATTTTTCCACGCGGGGCGGATACGAGTACGCATGAGCCACGACAGACGCGATGCCGGCTTCAAACGACGGACCCGCGTCGACGACGCGCTGGCGACGCTGCTCGACGGTGTGGGGGCACACGGCCGGACCGAGCCGATCCCGATCGCCGAGGCCGACGGTCGGGTCGTCGCCGAGCCGGTCGACGCACCCGCACCCGTGCCCGGATACGACCGCGCGGCCATGGACGGCTACGCGGTGCGTGCCGAGGACACGTTCGGCGCGTCCAGTCGGTCGCCGGCCGTACTACGGGCGACCGATCGGGACGGGGACGTCGCATCGGGGGAGGCGGCACGGGTCCACACCGGGAGCGATCTCCCGGAGGGAGCCGACGCGGTCGTCATGATCGAACACGTCGAGGAGGTCGGCGACGAGGTGGAGACGTTCGATGCGGTCGCGGAGGGAGAGAACGTCGGCGACGCCGGCGAGGACGTCGCGGCGGGACAGCGGCTGTACGATCCGGGTCACGTCCTGCGGCCGTCGGATCTGGGGCTGCTCAAGTCGGTCGGACTCCGCGACGTGACCGTGTACGAGCCGCCGGAGGTGGCGGTTATCCCGACCGGCGAGGAGCTCGTGCAGGCGGATCCGGGGCCGGGACAGGTGATCGAGACGAACGGCCTCACCGTCTCTCGACTCGTCGAGCGGTGGGGCGGGACGGCACGGTATCGAGAGATAGTCACCGACGACGAGGCGGCGCTGTCGGCGGCGATCGAACGCGACCTCGACGCCGATGTCGTCGTGACGACCGGCGGCTCCTCGGTCGGCGAGCGTGATCTCCTCCCGGACGTCGTCGCCGGTCTCGGCGAGGTGCTCGTCCACGGCGTCGCGCTCAAACCCGGACACCCCGTCTGTCTCGGCGACGTCGACGGTACGCCCGTGATCTCGCTGCCGGGGTATCCGGTCGCGTGTATCGTCAACGCGGTTCAGTTCCTCCGTCCGGTTCAGAAGCGCGCGGGCGGAACGACGGCGGAGCCGTTCCCGACGCGGCGCGCGCGACTCGACCGGAAGGTACCGAGCGAGCCCGGAACGAGGACGTTCGCACGGGTTCGTCTGGCGATCGATGACGGGGGCGAGAACGGAGGCTCCGATGCGGCCGACGACTCCGCGAGCGACCCGCCGCTCGTCGCGACGCCGACCCGCGCGAGCGGTTCCGGGGTGCTCTCCAGCGTCGCGCTCGCGGCCGGTTGGGTCGTCGTCCCCGAACGGCGAGAGGGGCTCGACGCCGGCGACGTCGTCGACGTCGAGCTGTGGGAGGTGACCGAATGAGCGACCGCAAGGAGTTCCGCGATCTCGCGTCGCCCGCGGCCGCCCGCGAGGCGATCCGTTCGCTCGATCTGATGCCCGACCCCGAGTCGGTCCCGCTTTCGGAGACTCGCGGACGCGTCCTCGCCGAGCGTGTCGACGCCGGGATCGACGTGCCGGGGTTCGACCGCGCGTCGATGGACGGCTACGCGGTCCGGGCGCGGGACACGTTCGGGGCCGACGAGGCGAACCCGGTCGAACTCGACCTCGTCGGAGCGGTCCACGCGGGCGCAACGCCCGAGGTCGCGGTCGAGCCCGGCACCTGCGCGGAGATCTCGACCGGGGCCGTGATGCCGGACGGTGCCGACGCCGTGGTGATGGTCGAGCGGACCGATGAGGTGGGCGGTCCCGATGACGATCGAGTCGACCGGATCGCGGTCCGAACCGCGGTCGCGCCCGGCGACCACGTGATGGTCGCGGGCGCGGACATCGCCGCCGGAGCCCGCGCGCTCGGGCCCGGAACCCGGCTGACGCCCCGCGAGATCGGACTGCTCTCCGCGCTGGGCGTCGACGAGGTTCCGGTTCGCGGGAGACCGGCGGTCGGGATCGTCTCGACGGGCGACGAGATCGTCAGGCCGGACGAGGAGCTCGACCCCTCCCGCGGGGAGATCTACGACGTCAACTCGACGACGATCGCGGCCGGCGTCGCCGAGGCGGGCGGCGAGCCGGTCCTCTACCCGCACGCGGGCGACGACTACGAGGAGATGGAACGGCTCCTTCGCCGGGCGGCAGACGACTGCGATCTGGTGCTCTCCTCGGGGTCGACCTCGGCGAGCGCGGTCGACGTCATCTATCGCGTGATCGAGGAACGCGGCGACCTCCTCGTCCACGGCGTCGCAGTCAAGCCGGGCAAGCCGATGCTGATCGGGCGGCTCGATCGGGAGGACGGCGGCGAGTCGGCGTACGTCGGTCTTCCCGGCTATCCCGTCTCCGCGCTCACGATCTTCCGGACGTTCGTCGCGCCCGCCATCCGGTCGGCCGCCGGCCAGCCGGAGCCTCGAACCGCGACCGTCGACGGTCGGATGGCGGTCCGAGAACGCTACGGCGAGGGTCGTCTCCGCCTGATGCCGGTCGGGCTCCTCGATCTCGGTGACGGAACTGCTGCCGACGCGCCCGCCGGGGATCCGACCCTCCCGCTCGTGTATCCTGTCGACAAGGGGTCGGGCGCGACGACGAGTCTCGTCGAGGCGGACGGCGTCGTCGCCGTCGACCCGGACACCGAGTACCTCGATCGGGGCGAGACGGTCACGGTGCAACTGTTCTCCCCGGACGTCCGTCCACCGACGCTCCTCGGCGTCGGCGAGGACGACCCGGCGCTGAACCGCCTGCTCGACCGGCTGGAGAACCCGCGATACCTCCCCGTCGGCTCGCGGGAGGGACTCAGACGGCTTCGCGACGGCGTTCCGGACGTCGCCGTGACCGCGGGTCCGACCGACCGCGACGTCGATGCCGTCGGGATCGGGGGATTCGAGCGCGAATGGGGGCTCGTCGTTCCGGCGGCGGACCCGAAGGACGTGACGGGTGTCGCGGATCTCGTCGATCGCGACCTGCGGTTCGTGAACCGCCCGCCCGACTCCGGGCTTCGCCGGAGTCTCGACGATGCGCTCGACGCGCTCGCCGAGACGCGCTCGGTCACTCGGCGGGAGCTGTCCGACCGGATCGACGGCTACGGCATGACCGTTCGCGCGTTCGAGAGTCCCGTCCGGACGGTTCGCGACGGCGACGCGGACGTCGGGCTCGGACTCCGTGAGACCGCCGACCGGCTCGACTGTGGGTTCGTCCCGCTCGGCGAGCAGTCGGTCGTGGTGCATGCGGCGTCCGACCGGATCGATCGCGCCGCAGTCGCGGCGTTCACGACCGTGCTCGACGATCTCGACGACGTCGTGGCGGGACTGCCCGGCTACTCGGCGTAGCCGATACCCGTTGATGGTACCCGTTGGTGTACCGTTTCGGGCACGAGAACGAGGGACTGGAGTCGAGTCATTCTTATGGCAGGTCCGTGTTCGGCTCCTCAATGGAGTGGCAAGCGACACCATACACCGTTCCACTGCTGACTGCCGCGTTGGTGTCGTTCGGCCTCGGCGCGTACGTTGCATCGCAGCGGTTCCGGGGATCGCGGCGGCTCGCTCATCTGTTCGTCGGCGTCGCGGTCGGGACGGGAACGTGGTCGCTCGCGTACGCGGCACAGCTCTCGGTGACGACGCTCGATGCCACGCTGTTCTGGAACCGCTTCGTGTGGGTCGGCGTCGTCGTCCTCGCGATCGCGTGGCCGGTGTTCGTGCTGGCGTACACGAACCGGACCACTTGGCTCCGACCCCGTCGTCTGGTCGCGCTCTCCGCGGTCCCCGTGCTCGTTCTCGCGATCGTGTGGGTGTCCGGTCCGACCGGGTCGTTCTACCGCTCGCCGTCGATGACGACGATCGACGGCTACGCCGTGCTGTCGTTTACGCCGGGTCCCGCCCTGCTGGCGTTCATCTCGTACACGTACACGATCAATCTGTTCACGTTCGTCGTGCTCGGACACGCCGCGGTACGGAGTGACGGCGTGTTCCGGCGGCAGGCAGCGCTCCTCCTCGCTGCGGGGATCATCCCGATGGGCGTCGGGGTTGCGGGGATAGTCGGAATCGTCCGCCCGGCACTGATCGATCACACGCCGATGGCGTTCTCCGTCACGTCCGTCATCGTCGCGTGGGTGTTGGTCCGGCATCGTCTCCTCGATATCGCGCCGATGGCGCGCGACACCGTGTTCGCGAACCTCGCCGACGGCGTCGTCGTCGCCGACGGCACCGGTCGGATCGTCGACGTCAACGAGAGCGCATGCGAACTGTTCCCTGCGATCGACGTCGGGCAGGCGGCCACGAACGCCTTCGAGGCGGTACCGACGGTTGCGGAGCTCGTGGCGAGCGGCTCCACGAGCGACGAAACGCGCGTCTCGATCCAACGAGGCTCGGAAACCCGGATCGTCTCCGTGTCCGCACACGTGATCGAGGGCACCGGCGGCCACGGTGGCGACCGAGACGGAACCGTCGTGCTGTTCCGTGACGTCACGGAGCGTGAGAGCCTCGAGCGACGCTATCGCGCGCTGATCGAGACGTCGCCGAACGTCATCGCCGTCCTCGGCGTGGACGGGCTGATACGGTACGTCAGCCCGTCGGTCGAGCGACTGCTCGGCTACGAGCCGGCAGCGGTCGAGGGCCGGTCGGCGATCGATTTCGTCCACGACGACGACCGTCAGGAGATCCAGAGAACGGTCGAGCAGGCGTTCGAGACCGGAACGACACAGGTGTCCGAGCACCGATTCGCACACGCGAACGGAAACTGGCGAACGTTCGAGACGGTCGTCGAGCGGCTTCGTGAGCGCACGGACGAGGTCGTCATCACCGGGACCGACGTGACCGGTAGGCGGCGGTACGAACAGCGTCTTCAGGTTCTCAACCGCGTGCTCCGTCACGACCTGAAAAACGACGTCAACGTGATCAGCGGCTACGCGGATCTGCTCCGCGATCACGTCGACGAGACCGGGCGGACCCATCTCGACGTGATCGACCGGAAGACGCGGACGTTGACGCGCCTCAGCGATCAGGCCCGCGAGATCGATCGAGCGCTTCACAGCGGCGAGGAACTCAACGACATCGATCTCGCCGAGCTCGTTCCGGGACTCTGTGACTCGCTGGCGACGTCGTTCCCCGAGACGACCGTCACGGTGTCGACCCCGACGGACGCGGTCGTCAGGGTGGACGCACTGATCGAGTCAGCGATCCGGAACGTACTGGAGAACGCGGTGTCACACAACGACCGCGAATCGCCGGCGGTCGACGTCGTCGTCGACGCCGACGGAACCGGCTATCGAGTCGTCGTTCGTGACGACGGGCCGGGCGTCCCCGACAGGGAGCGGCAGGTGTTCTCGGAGGGACGGGAGACGCCGCTTGAACACGCCAGCGGACTCGGTCTGTGGCTCGTCCACTGGATCGTCACGGAGTCGGGGGGTGAACTGGAGATCGGATCGCGGGAAGACCGCGGGACCGCTGTCGAGATCTGGCTCCCCGCCGCGTGATCGGTGTCGAGATCTGGCTTTCCACTGCGTGACCGGTGGACCGTCGAGGGTCGACGATATCGCCAACTCGATGTCATCACCCGTTTACATATATACGCGCCGTCCCAGATAGAAACGTATGCACGACGAGACGACTCGATGGATGGGTCGAGACGCTTCGCTCCGATCCGACGGGGCAAATCGATGACGAGGCTGGCGATCGAGTACGGTTCCCACGGGCGGGTTCGAGAGGTCGTCGATCGGCTCCGGTACTGTGCGGAGTACATCAGTATCGATTTCGACGACTGGGAGGAGCCGCACGTCAAGGGACCGGGACTCTACTTCGCGGTCATCGCCGACCGTGAGTACGGTTCGTACGCGGATCCGATGGGAGATAACCACTGGCCGCGCGAGGAGTGTGCGTCCGTCTTCGCGGAGGACTCGTTCACCGAGGCGGCCGAAACGGTGAGCGTCGAGCGGGACGGCGGTGTCGTCGTCGCGGTCGACGGCGAAGTGGAGCCACAGATGGTCCGGTTCAGAGATCTGGGGACACGAACGGATGAGTCGGGCCTCGTCGACGACGTCGAGTACGAGCCGTGGATGGGGTCGCGTCACATGAGCGCGATCGAGACGTCGGTCCGCCCGGAGGTCGTCGCGACCGTCACACTGAGCGAGGAGACGGGCCGGGTGAGCGTCTTTCACGACGGCGACGCGGACAGCAGTCAGCGGGGGGAGCTCGGCGGACCGTGGCGCGGGGAGTGATCGAGGGTCCGATCCGGTTCACGCGACGGCAAAAACGCTCCGACAGCCGTACGGTTAACACCCCTCCCTGTGAACGATGCGGCATGTACGACGACGTACTCGTACCGACCGACGGAAGCGAGGCCGTAGAGAGAGCGATCGATCACGCGATCCGGCTGGCGACCGATCACGACGCGACGATTCACGCGTTGTACGTCGTCGATCGCCGTATCGCGACCGCAAACTCCGGCGAACTGCACGACGAGATCGTCGCGGACCTCGAATCGCAGGGCGAGGAGGCGGTCGCCACGGTCGCGGACCGGGCGGCGGACGCCGGTCTCGACGTCGAAACGAGCGTCCGCCACGGTACCCCGGACAAGGAGATCGTCGCGTACGCCGACGACGAAGGGATGGACGTGATCGTGATGAGTCCGGAGGGGAAGTCGCCGAGAGAGCGGATCCGGTCGCTCGGCAGCGTCTCCGATCGGGTCGCCGACGACGCGTCCGTCCCCGTGTTCCTGATCAAGTGACGGTCGGGCCGGAGGCGGTGTCCGCCGTCCCGGACGGGATCAGCTACTTGCCCGACGAGACGGATCCACAGGTATGGAACTCACCGTCCTCGGGTCCGGCAGCGCCATGTCGGTCCCTGACCGCGCGCAGGCAGGCTACCTGTTGACCGACGACGACCGTGCCGTGCTCGTCGACTGTGGGAGCGGCGTCCTCCAGCGACTTGCGGGGACGGGGACGGGTTACGAGGGCGTTTCCAGCGTCCTGCTCACTCACCACCACCTCGACCACGTCGCCGACGTCTTACCCCTTTTGAAAGCGCGCTGGCTCGCGGGCGAGGACCATCTCGAACTGGTCGGCCCGTCGGGGACCAAATCGCTGATCGACGGGCTCCTGGGCGTCCACGACTACCTCGACGGCCGCGTCGATCTGGCGGTTCGAGAGGTGTCGCCCGCGGAGCCGTTCAGGGTCGCCGGCTTCGACGTCGCCGCGCGGGAGGTCCGGCACTCCATGCCCGCCTGTCACGCGTACCGGTTCTCGGGGCCGGGCTCCGACGTCGATCCCGCCGACGGGCCGGTGACCCTCTCGGGGGACACGGAGGCGTTCGCCGGGCTCGCGTCGTTCGCCGACGGCAGCGACGTGCTGGTACACGACTGCTCGTTCCCGGACGACGTCGACGTCTCCAACCATCCGACCCCGACGAGCCTCGGCGAGTCGCTCGCGGGGACCGACGTCGGAACGCTGTTGCTGACCCATCTGTATCCGCACACGAAGGGGCGGGAACGAGAGATGGTCGAGGCCGTGACGCGGGCGGGGTTCAAGGGCGACGTCGACGTCGCGCGCGACGGGCTCGTCGTCGAACTGTGAGGCGTTCGGCGGCGGGGAGACCAACACCGCGAGTCAACGAGCGCGCCCGACGGGGAAGACGAAGGAGGTATTTATGAGTGGTATCATCGGATAATCATGGCGTTCAGCGACGACCTGCTCGACGCGGGCTCGCACATCTGGACCGCACAGTTCGACCATCCGTTCGTCACGGAGTTGGCGGCCGGAGAGCTCGACCCGGAGGCGTTCCGGCGGTGGCTCGAACAGGACTATCGATACCTGTTCGACTACGCGCGGACGTACGCGGTGACCGGTGCGAAGGCGCGCGAGGAGACCGCGATGGCGACGCTGCTCGGCGGTGCCGACGCCGTGCTGAACGAGGAGCTCGAGCTCCACCGATCGTTCGCGGCGGCCTACGGCGTCAGCGAGGCGGAGCTGGCCGACACGACGAAGGCTCCGACCTGCGAGGCGTACACGAGTTTCCTGGTCCGGACGGCGTACGAGCGTCCGGTACCGGTCACCGTCGCTGCGCTGTTCCCGTGCATGCGGGGATACCTCGACGTCGCGGACCACATGGCGGCGCTCGCGGACGCGGAGCCGGGAGAGATATCGCACCGATACGCTCCGTTCATCGAGACGTACACGGGCGAGGAGTTCCGCGCCGAGACGGCGGCGCTTGGTGACCTCGTCGACGAGTACGCCGAGACGCACCCCGACCACCGTGACGCGATGCGCGAGGCGTTCCTGACGAGCGCCCGCCTCGAGCTCTCCTTCTGGGAGATGGCGTACACGGACGAGGGGTGGCTGGCGTGATCGACGCGCAGGCTACTGATCGACTTCGCGACGCCGCCGACGGCGACCGGGTCGACGCCGGCGACTGGGCCACCGACGACAACTGAACCGACGCCGGCGACTGGGCCACCGACGGCGACTGAGCCGCCGCGGTCGATCACCGGTTTCCCGTCAGCCCGGTTCGGGGTTGTTGTAACTGTATTCGGTTACACAGATCCGCGATCGACCCCGTTATTTAAGCACGTATGCCCTCTTCAGTCCGGTATGAGCGGCCCACTCGCGGACGATTTCGGGCGGGAGGTGACGGGGGTTCGGGTGTCTCTCACCGACCGCTGTAACTTCGACTGTATCTACTGTCACAACGAGGGGTTAGGCGACACGCGCGGACCGATGGAGCCGGGTGACGGCGAGATGGGAACCGACGACGTCGTTCGGTTTCTGGAGGTGGTCGAGGGGTACGGCGTCGAGAAGGTGAAGTTCACCGGCGGCGAGCCGATGCTCCGGGAGGACTTAGAAGCGATCGTTCGCCGGACTCCCGACTCCATGGAGGTGTCACTGACGACGAACGGCACGTTCCTTCCGGGTCGAGCCGAGGACCTGAAAGCCGCCGGGCTCGACCGCGTGAACGTCTCGCAGGACGCGCTCGACCCCGACGACTTCGCGGCGGTGACCAAGTCGGGTGCGTACGATCAGGTTTTAAAAGGGGTTCGGGCGGCCGTCGACGCCGGGCTCGATCCGGTGAAGCTCAACATGGTCGTGTTCACGCATACGGCCGAGTACGTGGAAGAGATGGTCGACCACGTCGCGGACAACGAGGGGCTCCAGCTCCAGCTCATCGAGTACATGCCCGAACTCACGGGGAAACCGGAGTGGAACATCGATATCCAGCGCGTCCACGACTGGCTCGCCGAGAAGGCCGATCGGGTTGAACGCCGCGAGATGCACGACCGCAAGCGCTACTTCATCGGCGACGGGATGGTCGAGATCGTCGATCCCGTCGAGAACGAGGAGTTCTGTGCGAACTGCGGTCGCGTTCGCGTCACTCACGAGGGGTACTTAAAGGGATGTCTCAACCGTAACGACGACCTGCGGTCGATGGGCGAGATGACCCGCACGGAGATCGCCGAGGCGTTCGAGACGGTCGTCGCGAACCGGGTACCGTACTACGGCGAGTACCTGATCGAGAACGACGACGGCGAATACGAACTCAACGAGAAATACCTCAAAGCATCCGCGTGAATCGCCTCGGGGATCGACCCCGAGCGCTCGCGTGAATCGGGCCGACCGAGGACGGAGCGTTACCGGAGGGTCGCGGCCGACGGTTCGATCGAAAAAACGTGCCGGCGCGTGGGAACGTCATCCGGCCACGGTCTCACGAGCCCCCTTCGAGGTGGGGCACTCTCGCAACGGATGGATCAGGCGTCTTCGTCGTCGTCGTCACCCATTCCGTTTTCGTCGTCCTCGTCCTCGTCGCCAACGCCGTTTTCGTCGTCCTCCTCGTCGTCACCCACACCGTTTTCGTCGTCCTCGTCCTCGTCGCCAACGCCGTTTTCGTCGTCCTCCTCGTCGTCACCCACGCCGTTTTCGTCGTCCTCGCCGTCGGTCTCTTCGAGCGTGATCGTGACTTCCGCGTCGGAACCAGCGATGCTAACCGGTTCTTCGGCGTCGGCGAAGCCGTCCGCTCGTACGATAACCGTATACTCGCCGTCCGGGAGGTCGACGAACGCCTCGCCGTCGGCATCGGTTTCGGGTTGGTCTTCGAGGACCGACATGCCGTTGTCGTCCTCGACATCGACCGTGGCCCCATCGACGGGATCGCCTGCCGAATCCTCGACGCGGACGTGGAGCTCGTACTGCTCGCCTTCGGGCTCCTCGTCGTCTTCGTCGTCCTCGTCCGGCTCGTCCGGATCTTCATCGCCCTCATCCGGGTCATCGTCCGGCTCTTCGTCGTCCTCGTCCGGCTCGTCCGGCTCCTGGTCGTCTTCATCGGGATCGTCGACCGTCGGCGTTTCGTCCGCCGGCTCGTCGCCGTTATCGGCACAGCCGGCGAGCGCGATCGTGCCCGTCGCTCCGAGGAGCGTGACGAAGCCACGCCTAGTGTTCTCGTGTACGCGGTTCTCCCTTCGGTCGTCGGCGTCGTCGTTGGTGGTCACTGCGATAGTCGGGTCGGGTGGGTCGTGGATTGTTATATACCGTCCCGAGAGACGAACGTCTGACGTACTCCGCGACACCCACCAAAACCGCGAGGTGATGTGCACTGGTCGGTTCCTCCGTGTTCCCCGAGTATGGTTGCCGATATTCGACGTAACCTCTCCGTACATGACACTCGGCGACCCTCACGATGACTCGCGGTCCCGAACGGAACCCCGATCCTCCGCGGAATCGAGAAGCGTTCCCGGCGGCGGCGCAATTCTTATTATAGATCATGATGTATGGTACCACATGTCAGTACAGGAACGACGGATACGACTACGCCGAACCGGAATCATCCCGCCGGACGCTCGGGTACGCCACTACGACGAGCTGACCGACGACGCACAGGACGCCGTCTTCGAAGGCGCGGGGCGACCGCAAACGGTGCCGGAACCCGGTGACCTCGACGACGGCGACGTGGTGAAGTTCACGGACTACTACGTGGTTCGTGCGCGGTAGCGATTCGGCGGCTTCCTTTCGCGCCCGCTTTTACGTCCGCCTTTCGTGCCCGCTTTTACGTCCGTCTTTCGCGGCGGGTTCCCCACGTCGTTTAAGCCGTCGCCGACCCAACGGATCGGTATGCCCGCGACCAAGGAGGTCAAATGCGAGAGCGAGGACTGCGAGCTCGACATGTTCGAGAATCACTACACGTACGACGTCCCCGAGGACCACTCCGTCTCGGATCTGGCGTGTCCGTACTGCGGCGGGACGCAACTGGCCGAGATCGAGGTGTAGGCGGGTGACGGGACTCGTCGACGCCGGTCGGTCGGCGTTCCGAAAAGCGCTCGAACGGGTCGGCCGCGGCTGGAGCAAGATGCAGGAGCGTCGACCTCTCTCGGTGGACCTTCTGGAGAGCGACGATGCGTACCTCGTCGTCTTCGACGCTCCCGGCGTCCGCGGCGAGGACGTGCAAGTGAAGTTCCTCGATCACACCGTCGAGGTCCGGCTCGAACGGTACCGAGAGTTCTACGACGGGTTCGACGTGGTGTTTCCCGGTCGGGGACTCACCCTCTCCGGGAGCGCCGATCTCCCTCGTGACGCCGACGTGACGCCACACGGGTCGAACGCGACGCTCACACGGAACGGGACCCTCGAAGTGGAGATCCCCAAGGACGAACGCGCACAGGAGGTCTCGGTCACCGAGGCGGATGGCGACGGCGAGGACGGGGACGATCTCCACGCCGACGAGAACGGCGACGAGAACGGCGACGAGAACGGCGACGATCTCGATGGCGACGAGAACGGCGATGGCGACGACCGCCGCGACGATCGGTAACCGCTCCACGGACGCTCCGACGGATCGTCACTCGTTTCGAGTTCGGACGCTCATTCCTTCGACGATCTCGAACTCCTCGGACCCGTCGAACCGTGTCGGATCGAACGCGTCGATCCACGGCGACGACGGGTCGTCGGGGGCGACACCCGAAAGCGACGCGAGGACGCCCTCGGCGACGAGTTCACCCACGGCCGGTGCGCGCATGAACCCGTGCCCCTGCCATCCGGCGGCAACGAACAGTCCCGCCGAGAGCTCGCCAACGAGCGGATCCCCGTCCGGAGTCGCGGTACAGAGCCCGGCCCACGCCCGCTCGACGTCCGGGTCGTGGTCCGCCCGCGCCCGGAGCGTGTCGGATATCGAGTCGACGAACCAGCCGTCGGCGCTTCGGTCGTAGCCGTCGGGATCGACCGCGACCGGTTCGGTCCCGTCACCGGCCAGCAGTCCGGTCGGATGCGGGCGGAAGTACGCGCCCGCGGTCGCGTCGTAGGTCATCGGACCGTCGTACGGGGTTCGACTGATGAGCGCCTGCACGCGGTAGGGTTTGACCGGGACGCCGACGCCGGCGTCAGCGAGGAGTCGCTCGGTGTGTGCGCCGACCGCGACGACGACCGCGTCGAAGGATCGGCCGTCCCCGCCGGAGTCGCGAGGACGACGATCGACGCGAACCGTGCAGGGATCGTTCGGATCGAGGTGCACCTCGGATCCGGTCCGGATCGCGACGCCCGCACGCCGGGCACGCTCGCCCATCGCGGCGACGTACGCTCCGGGATCCGTCCAGCCGGCCCCTTCCGCCACGGCGGCGACCGCGAGGTCGTCCGTCTCGATCGGGAATCGCTCGCCGAGCGCGTCGAGGTCGACGACGGACACGTCCCGACCGTGGGCACGCATCCGGTCGACCATCGCCGGCACCGCGTCGGCGTCCTCATCGCCCGCTCGGACCGCGATGACGTACGGACACGGAGTGAACTCGAATCCGGGGAGCGACGTCGAGAGGCTCCGGAACCGCTCCATCGAGCGGGCGGCGAGCGCGGCGTCGACGTCCTCGGCGTAGGCGTCGTAGATCACGCCCGCCGCGCGCCCGGAGCTCCCCGATCCCAACTCGTCGCGCTCGAACAGCGTCACGCTCGCGCCGCGGGCCGCGAGGTCGACCGCGGCGGTCACGCCGACCGCGCCCCCGCCGACGACCGCGACCGTCCAGTCGTCGTCCGACCCGACGCCCGGCGGCAGTGGCCGATCCGCCGTCGACGCCCGCTCCGATATCGATTCGCTCGTTCCCGCTCGCGTCATGGGCGTGGCTGCAACGGAGACATACAAAAAGCCGTGCCCGGTCCCGGTGACGCTCGTGTCCCTGCCCCGACTATGGTCGTCGAGCACGTTCGTCCGGGTATGACCCAACTCGTCGACGGCGAATGGCGGACCGACGCGGACGGATCCACGGACGAGGACGGCGCGTTCCAACGCGGCGAGACGACGTTCCGGAACTGGATCGCCGGCAGCGACGTACCGAGCCACGTGGACGCCGAGCCCGACGACCGGTTCCAGCCGGAGGCGGGCCGCTACCATCTGTACGTCTCGTACGCCTGTCCGTGGGCCCATCGGGCGTTGCTCGCGCGGTCGTTGCTCGGGCTGGAGGCGGCCATCGGCGTGAGCGTCGTCGACCCGTGGCGCGGGGAGGACGGGTGGCAGTTCAGTCCCGAGAAGGACGGGTGTACGCCCGACAGGCTACATGACAGCGACTACCTCCGCGAGCTGTACGTCGCGGCCGACCCGGACGCGACCTGCCGGGTGACCGTGCCCGTGCTCTGGGACACCGAGACGGAGACGATCGTGAACAACGAGTCGCGGGAGATCCTCCGTATGCTCTCGACCGCGTTCGCCGACCTCGGAAACGACGTCAGCCTACTTCCGGGCGGCGAGACGAGTGCCGACGCCGCCGACGCCACCGAGGCCACCGTCGAGCGCGTCGACGAGGTCCTCACCGCGATCTACGAGCCGATCAACAACGGGGTGTATCGTGCGGGCTTCGCGGGGTCACAGTCGGCGTACGACGAGGCGATCGACGAGCTGTTCGATGCGCTGGACCGTTGGAACGACCACCTCGCGGACCGGCGCTATCTCGTCGGCGACCGACTGACCGAGGCGGACGTCTGCATGTTCACGACGCTCGTCAGGTTCGACCAGGTGTATCACACACACTTCATGTGTAACGCGAGATTCATCCACCAGTACGAGCACCTCTGGCCGTATCTGCGCGACCTGTACGGCACGCCGGGTGTCGCCGAAACCGTGAACATGGACCATATCAAAGAACACTACTACACGACCCATCCGGACGTGACTCCGTCGGGAATCATCGCTCGCGGACCGGAGCTCGACTGGAAGGAACCGCACGACCGCGACCGTCTCTCCGGGTCGCCACCGACGTCCGACACGACCGAGTAAGTCGGTGGGTTCCCGCCTGCGGAACCCGGAAGCGATTTCCGTCGGCCACCCGTTCCGCTCGATATGGACTACGAATCGAGCCTCGACCGTGCGATGGAGGAGGTTCCGGACCTGGGCGGCTCCGACGAGCGCCTGTCGGTTCCGGACCCCGAAGCACAGAAGGACGGCGCGTTCACCCGACTGACGAACCTCTCGGAGATCGCGGACGCGTTGAGCCGTGACCCCGAACACGTCCACTCGAAGATACAGCAGGAACTCGGCACCGCCGGCCAGTACGAGGACGGCCGCGCTCGCTACAACGGGAACTTCCGCGAGCGCGACTTCCAGGCGGCGATCGACTCGTACATCGAGTCGTTCGTCACCTGTTCGGAGTGTGGCCTGCCCGACACCCGACTGGAGACGGAGAACCGGACGCCGATGCTCCGATGTGAGGCGTGTGGTGCGTTCCGCCCCGTCGCCAAGCAGACCACGTCGAACACCCAGCGCCAGGAGGAGGCGATCGAATCCGGAAACACCTACGAGCTCGAGATCGTCGGCACCGGTCGCAAGGGCGACGGCGTCGCCGAACGCGGCGAGTACACGATCTTCGTCCCCGGCGCACAGGAAGGCGAGACCGTCCGTGCGTACATCAAGAACGTCTCCGGAAACCTCGCGTTCGCACGCCGCGAGAACTGACCGGACCGACCCCACCCGATCGAACCGCCCTCCCCGCGGCCCCTTCTCCTCGGCTCTCACTGCGGCCCCTTCTCCTCGGCTCTCACTGCGGCCCCTTCTCCTCGGCTCTCACCGCGACTTCTCACTGCGATCGCTCACCGCGATCTCTCCTCCTCGGCCTCCCACTGCGACCGCTCATCGCGGTCCCCCACCGAATCCCGTACCGACGAGGCACCCGGTCGCTGACGCCGTCAGAGACGAACACGTTCGCCGTGCTCCGCCGCCTCGTACACCGCCGCGATCGCTCGCATGTCGACGAGCGCGTGGTCGCCGTCCGGTTCGGGTGCTCGTCCCGTGAGAACGCGGTCCGCGAAGTAGTCGAACTCCTCGCACATCTGGTCGATGTGGCGCGCGGACAGCGACGCCGACGTCGTCCCGCGGCGGAGGACTAACTCGCGGTCCTCGCCGCCGTAGAAGGCTGGCGAGAGGACGAGTTCGCCCGCCGAACCGATGACGCGGAGTTCGCCTGCCTTCGCGAGGTTCTGGCTCGCCGCACACTCCGCGACCACGTCGTCGGGGAACGACACCGAGAAGGACGCGCGCTCGTCCGGCACGTCGTCGAACGCGGGGTGTGAACCGCGGAACGTCGCCGTCACGCTCGTCGGGTCGGCGTCGAGCAGGAACCGGGTCGTGTTGAGCGGATAGATCCCCAGATCCGTGACGCTCGTTCCGTACCCGGCCAGATCGGGGTCGAGCCGCCACTGGTCCGGGCCGCCGTGCTCCAACACCGGCTGCGTCATGTGACCGCGGACGTGGGCGGGGTCGCCGATCGATCCGTCGCGGATCGCGGTCCGAGCCGCGCGAGTGAGCGGATCCGTCTGCATCCGGTACGCGCACATGAGGGGGACGCCGGCGTCCTCGCAGGCGGCGACGAGCCGCTCCGCGCGCTCGAGGGTCGCCTCCAGGGGCTTTTCACAGAGGACGGCCTTGCCGTGGTCCGCGGCGGCCGCGACGTACGGGAGGTGGAGCGCGTTCGGCGTGGCGACGTAGACGGCGTCGTACTCGTCGACGGCGTCCCCCGCGCGGAACGCGTCGTACGTCAACGGGGTCGGCGTCGTCGCCTCGGGAGCCTCTTCGGCGACCCGCTCGGCCTTCTCGGCCGATCCGCTCACGACGACCGCCGTCTCACAGAGCGTCGAGTCACCGATCGCCGGCAGCGCGCGGGTCCGCGTCCATCCCCCGAGGCCGACCAGCGCGAACCGGACCGTTCCCGACGCCGCCCGCTGCCAGTCGCGCTGCGTGAGCCCGTCCAGCGTCTCGTCGAGGTCGTGCATACGTCATCCACCGACCCGTCGGCACAAAACCGCGGCGATGGTCGATCGCCGCCGGAGAACCGCCGAGCGGGAACCGTCAGGGGGTTTCACGTAGCCGCCGCGCGAACAGTCAGGTATGTACGACGACATCCTGTTCCCGACCGACGGCAGCGACGGGGCCGACGTCGCATTGGATCACGCGATCGAACACGCGCTGACCTACGACGCGACCCTCCACGTGCTGTACGTCGTCGAGGAGACGTATCCCGCCGTCGAGGCCGGGCCGCCGTCGGTGCTGGCCGCCCTTGAAAAGGAGGGCGAGGACGCCCTCGAACGAGCCCGCTCGCGGGCGAAGGCGGCCGGCGTCGAGTCGATCCGCGGGTCGGTCGACGGCGGGTCCCCGTATCGACACATCCTGGAGTACGTCGACGAACACGGCATCGACCTGATCGTGATGGGGACCCACGGGCGGCGCGGCGTCGACCGATTCCTCCTCGGAAGCGTCACCGAGAAGGTGGTTCGTACCGCGGACTGTCCCGTCCTGACCGTGCGAGCGCAAGAGGAGTAGACGACCCGTCGATCCGTCCGACCGACGGTCACTCGATGTCGAACTCCCCGTGGGTGGGCGGAGCCCCGCGCTCGGTGTCCCCTACCGGGCGCACGACGTGCGTCGAGGCGGTCACGCGGGACCGCGGAAACGCGCTGTCGGGAAAGAATCCCGTATCGACGGAGCAGTCTCGAGGGCCCCATCGCCGATGCTCTCAACACGTGGACGCTCCGGTGGTCGGTGACGACTGCGGAACGGAGCGACTCGACGACGTCGATCTTCGCGGCGCGGTCCGAGCTTCAACCCCACAAGGGTTCGTCTGAAACTCGAGTATCCTCACTCGTCACTGTCCCTCACCTCCTGCTTCAACCCCACAAGGGTTCGTCTGAAACCCCGAGCATGGCCTTCTCGGCGTCCTTCACGCGCTGGCTTCAACCCCACAAGGGTTCGTCTGAAACGTACATCGGCGGGTCCGGGATCTCCGGCGGCTCGTCGCTTCAACCCCACAAGGGTTCGTCTGAAACACGATCTCGGGAGCGACCTCACGATCGACGGCGGCGGCTTCAACCCCACAAGGGTTCGTCTGAAACCCGGCGTGGCGTTCGTCCCCTACCAAAGGACGCGTGGCTTCAACCCCACAAGGGTTCGTCTGAAACCGGAACACTCCGGTTGCCACACTATGCAAAACGAGCTTCAACCCCACAAGGGTTCGTCTGAAACAGGGGACGCGTACGATTACGTGGACCACGTGGGCGGCTTCAACCCCACAAGGGTTCGTCTGAAACCGCCCGTGACCAAACTGGGATTAGTGAGGTGCTACGGCTTCAACCCCACAAGGGTTCGTCTGAAACCCAGTTCCACGAGGTCCTCGCTGTTGCCCATCCCGAGCTTCAACCCCACAAGGGTTCGTCTGAAACAAGTTCTGTAGCTGTTCGACTCGGATGCCGTTGACGCTTCAACCCCACAAGGGTTCGTCTGAAACGGATGGATGGCGACTTGTTCTAAGGCCATACTTAGGCTTCAACCCCACAAGGGTTCGTCTGAAACTCAAAGTTCGGGTCCGTAAGCGCCGTCGCGTCGTCGCTTCAACCCCACAAGGGTTCGTCTGAAACCCGACGCCGTGGAGGGCCGCAACGACATTCTGATCGCTTCAACCCCACAAGGGTTCGTCTGAAACCAGTTTTCGGACGTCCGACTGCTCGGTCCGTCGACAGTGCTTCAACCCCACAAGGGTTCGTCTGAAACGCGCCGGCGTCGACGGCGACGTAGTACATCGCGAAGCTTCAACCCCACAAGGGTTCGTCTGAAACTCCTTGGCGTCGATTCCGACCGCCACCGTTGTCGTGCTTCAACCCCACAAGGGTTCGTCTGAAACCACAGGCCCGAGCGCACCCCGGAATTCGTCGAGGAAGCTTCAACCCCACAAGGGTTCGTCTGAAACGACAGTTATATTTCGGACGGTCACGTTTGGAGATGCTTCAACCCCACAAGGGTTCGTCTGAAACCGTCGAGGCGCTCCGGACCGTCGACGCGACGACCGGCTTCAACCCCACAAGGGTTCGTCTGAAACCCCGGCGTTATGCCGCCGGGGGCCGCTTTCAGGCCGCTTCAACCCCACAAGGGTTCGTCTGAAACGGCAGGACACCGACGGATGGTCCGGCTTCCTTCGCGCTTCAACCCCACAAGGGTTCGTCTGAAACCGTCGTGAGGTCGCGCGGGAACGCCCGACGGTCGGCGCTTCAACCCCACAAGGGTTCGTCTGAAACGAGTCGATCGTCGGCGAGAGCGGCCGGTTCGTGCCGCTTCAACCCCACAAGGGTTCGTCTGAAACGGCGATCCGACCGAGTCTGAGCGTCCGACGAAAGAGGCTTCAACCCCACAAGGGTTCGTCTGAAACCGATCTCACCGAGGAGACCATCGAGGTCGTCCAGACGCTTCAACCCCACAAGGGTTCGTCTGAAACCGACTGTATCGGGGCTTCGTTGTACCACGAGAACGGGCTTCAACCCCACAAGGGTTCGTCTGAAACTCCGCCACGACGTCGATAGCGAACAGCGTCTCGGAGCTTCAACCCCACAAGGGTTCGTCTGAAACGCCGCGACGGAGACGGGAAACGACGCCGGGCCGAGTTGCTTCAACCCCACAAGGGTTCGTCTGAAACGCGCGAGAGGTAGCGATTCGGAGTAACGAGCTGGCGGCTTCAACCCCACAAGGGTTCGTCTGAAACTCCGTCGCCTCGTCGGACGCCAACACTTCGCCGGCCGCTTCAACCCCACAAGGGTTCGTCTGAAACATCGCCCGGCACACGCGTGACGACCTCGGGACGGACGCTTCAACCCCACAAGGGTTCGTCTGAAACTGTGATTTCCCCGTCGCAATAAATGTCGTTAACGTCGCTTCAACCCCACAAGGGTTCGTCTGAAACCCCGTGCCTCTTCGCGCTCAATGCGCTCTAAGCGCGCTTCAACCCCACAAGGGTTCGTCTGAAACACTTCGAGGTCCGTGGGTGCGGTGGGGTTGGTGTCCGCTTCAACCCCACAAGGGTTCGTCTGAAACGTCGTCGAGTTGGGCGGGGGTGAGATACGTGAGGCTTCAACCCCACAAGGGTTCGTCTGAAACGACCCTTGGGGTAGCACCGCCGAAACCCGCCTGCAGCTTCAACCCCACAAGGGTTCGTCTGAAACACGGTCGGCGAAGTGGACCTTATCCGCACGGATCCGCTTCAACCCCACAAGGGTTCGTCTGAAACGCTCGCCCTCTCGCCGACCGCGCCGGAGGTGTGGACGCTTCAACCCCACAAGGGTTCGTCTGAAACCGGATCACCCACCCACGAATCCCGTCTTTGAGGTGGCTTCAACCCCACAAGGGTTCGTCTGAAACCACGGGGCCGGTCGGCGTCGCCGCGTCATGGACGGCTTCAACCCCACAAGGGTTCGTCTGAAACTCCGGCGACTCGGACGGCGTCGTGTACCCGACGTCGCTTCAACCCCACAAGGGTTCGTCTGAAACGGATCGGGGGCGTCGATCGCGGGAGTCGGATCGCGTGCTTCAACCCCACAAGGGTTCGTCTGAAACCGCGTTCTCAGGATGCGCGACCGGCAGGTGACACGCGCTTCAACCCCACAAGGGTTCGTCTGAAACCACGCCCCCCGTATAGCTGTCGCTGGCGAGCAACTGCTTCAACCCCACAAGGGTTCGTCTGAAACGACGTTCGACCCCTTCTCTTCGAAGTACTTCTCCTTGCTTCAACCCCACAAGGGTTCGTCTGAAACGAGGTCGACGGATTCGACCTGTCGACCGAGGACGCTTCAACCCCACAAGGGTTCGTCTGAAACCCGTGTCGATGTCCAGCCCGAGCTCGTGGACCACGAGCTTCAACCCCACAAGGGTTCGTCTGAAACGCCGACGGTCACTGCGAGCGCTGCGGGACGGCGACCGCTTCAACCCCACAAGGGTTCGTCTGAAACCGTCCGGGATCGCCTCGGCCGGATGGTTGAACACGGGCTTCAACCCCACAAGGGTTCGTCTGAAACGAGGCCGCCCGGGAGCTCGAGCGCGCCGACCAGGTGGCTTCAACCCCACAAGGGTTCGTCTGAAACCTTCATGATTGTGATTGTGACCGCCGTCGGTAGACGCTTCAACCCCACAAGGGTTCGTCTGAAACGCCGTTGTAGACCACGCTCGGGTCGCCCCCGATGTCGCTTCAACCCCACAAGGGTTCGTCTGAAACACGAGGAGGCGCTCCTCTCGCCGGAGCGGTCGAAGGCTTCAACCCCACAAGGGTTCGTCTGAAACCCCGTATAATTCATCGCCGTCAGGCTGATAGACCTCGCTTCAACCCCACAAGGGTTCGTCTGAAACCATCTGATGCTCTAATTCCTCAAACCCACTGCCTGCTTCAACCCCACAAGGGTTCGTCTGAAACGTGATGACCGTCGTCCGGTCTTTGTGCTCACGCTCGCTTCAACCCCACAAGGGTTCGTCTGAAACACGGTCGACGCGGTTGGGATCGGCGAGCTGAACGAGGCTTCAACCCCACAAGGGTTCGTCTGAAACAGCCAGGAGAGATCGTCGTGGTCGAGCTCGACGAGCTTCAACCCCACAAGGGTTCGTCTGAAACGCCGATCTCGCGTTGCTCAACCCGACGAAACGTGAGCTTCAACCCCACAAGGGTTCGTCTGAAACGCGTCGGGCGGGTACTCGTCAGCCCCCACGATCGCCGGCTTCAACCCCACAAGGGTTCGTCTGAAACCGCTTCGCTCAGCGGCTCCTCGTCGACAAACAAGTGCTTCAACCCCACAAGGGTTCGTCTGAAACCGGCGGTACTTGGGCGTCGATCGCCGCGTTCGGTGCTTCAACCCCACAAGGGTTCGTCTGAAACGCACCAGTTTCGTGTGCTGTTCGAACGTCTCGAGCATCAACGCGAACAGGCTTCAACCCCACAAGGGTTCGTCTGAAACACCTGGCGGTCGGTCGCGCACTCCGGTAAGGCCTGCTTCAACCCCACAAGGGTTCGTCTGAAACCGTCGGGCGGGTACTCGTCAGCCCCCACGATCGCCGGCTTCAACCCCACAAGGGTTCGTCTGAAACTCGATGCGTAACCTGCGCTGCTGGCTGCTCGGCCACGCTTCAACCCCACAAGGGTTCGTCTGAAACGTCTGGCTGACAGTCATAGCGGCTCACCGTCTGTGAGCTTCAACCCCACAAGGGTTCGTCTGAAACGGGGTGAGTTCCACGTCCTCCTGCTGGGCGACCCTGGCTTCAACCCCACAAGGGTTCGTCTGAAACTAGCGCACCTCCTCCGAGGTGGTTTTATTCGCGGACGCTTCAACCCCACAAGGGTTCGTCTGAAACCAGGGAGCGACGCGAACGGCAGGATCTCGGAGTTGACGCTTCAACCCCACAAGGGTTCGTCTGAAACTCCCGAAGGCCCCGCATCGCCGCCGGCAGCGTGTCGCTTCAACCCCACAAGGGTTCGTCTGAAACCGTTTATCTTCAGTGACGCTTTCTGCCCGGCGCGTGCTTCAACCCCACAAGGGTTCGTCTGAAACGACCTCGCGGCCATCTCCGAGGAGATCAACGAGGAGGCTTCAACCCCACAAGGGTTCGTCTGAAACAACCCGCTTGAGCTCGCGGGAGCGTCACTCGCACCGCTTCAACCCCACAAGGGTTCGTCTGAAACGCTACGCTGTCGCCGAGCACATGGATGTCACGGAGTGCTTCAACCCCACAAGGGTTCGTCTGAAACATGGTTTGCTTTCGCCGGCCCTCCGAGCCGCAACGCGCTTCAACCCCACAAGGGTTCGTCTGAAACACGGGACTTCTTACGACTTCACAAGTCCCGACGAGCGCTTCAACCCCACAAGGGTTCGTCTGAAACCGGCGAGCCCGATCTCTTCGAGCTGACCGCGATCGCTTCAACCCCACAAGGGTTCGTCTGAAACGCAGATGTACGTCTTCCGCAACCTGTTCCGTGTGGACGCTTCAACCCCACAAGGGTTCGTCTGAAACCGACCGTGTCTCCCTCTCTACCGACGTCGATGAGGCTTCAACCCCACAAGGGTTCGTCTGAAACGGACTTCCTGGTCCCCGGACTCATCCAAGCGATTCGGCTTCAACCCCACAAGGGTTCGTCTGAAACGCTCGTTGGCGTCGACGGTGGCGAGGCCGCCGGTGCTTCAACCCCACAAGGGTTCGTCTGAAACCGACGTCCTCGACGGGACGATCGGCGAGGTCGAGGCTTCAACCCCACAAGGGTTCGTCTGAAACAACGTCATCGACCCGACCAACGCCTACGACGATCGGGCGCTTCAACCCCACAAGGGTTCGTCTGAAACCGCCGAGGATGGCGACGCCGGTGATAATGAGTGATGCTTCAACCCCACAAGGGTTCGTCTGAAACCCGACGCCGAGAAGCGCCGAGATGAGGCTGATCAGCAGCTTCAACCCCACAAGGGTTCGTCTGAAACCTCGAGGCCCCGGCTGGCTGGCCGACAAGCGCGGGCTTCAACCCCACAAGGGTTCGTCTGAAACTGGCCCTCGGCGGTCGAGAAGTAGAGATTCAGCGGGCTTCAACCCCACAAGGGTTCGTCTGAAACAGCAAGGATCAGACCATCTCGGCGATCCGTAACAAGCTTCAACCCCACAAGGGTTCGTCTGAAACGCACTGCGGGTCATGGCCGACGCCCAGCGAAGCGTGCTTCAACCCCACAAGGGTTCGTCTGAAACTCGCGTCAAGCCAGTCGCGCATGACCACCTGCGGGCTTCAACCCCACAAGGGTTCGTCTGAAACTGCACGACCTCGCCCGGCCGGAGCGCCCCGACGTTGCTTCAACCCCACAAGGGTTCGTCTGAAACTCCGGTTTGATACGTGTACTCCTCGCCGTCGTGGCCGCTTCAACCCCACAAGGGTTCGTCTGAAACGTCCCGGTCGAGTCGAGTTGTACGTCGGCGACGCGGCTTCAACCCCACAAGGGTTCGTCTGAAACCGCGTCGGGGTCGGGGACGCGGGTCCCGTTCTCGATGCTTCAACCCCACAAGGGTTCGTCTGAAACGTTCCCGAGAAAGTCGTCGCGGTCCGCGGGGTGGAGGCTTCAACCCCACAAGGGTTCGTCTGAAACCGCCTTCGAGATCCCGCAGGTCGCGCCGAAACACGTGCTTCAACCCCACAAGGGTTCGTCTGAAACGGTGGCTGATTCGGGTACCACAGGCTGTCTACTGGTTACTCACACACAAGTGTTTCCGTCGACCCTCAATAAACCCTGAACCCCCAGGGGGTCGACGACGATCTCCGGCGTGGGTCACAGAAGTCGGTTGTCTTCGGCAGGGTCATCGCCATAGACCGCACGATCGACGAGTGTCTCCGAGGAGAGTTGGTAGATGATCACGCTCTCGCCGGTGATCAGAAGGTCCTCGATGGCGTTCCGGAGTTGTGCGAGGTCTCCCTCGGTGATGTGCCCCTCGAGAACGGAATTCTGTACGTGGGTGAGGTAGCGTCGACAGAGCTTCAGCATTCGCTGTGTCCGTTCAGCTTCCATGTCGTAGACGAGCACGACGTACATTACCACCACCTCCGAAATGCCTCGTAACGCTCGCCGGTAAGGAGGTGCTTTTTGAGCTTATACGCCTCCAGCCGGAGGAGGTACTGGTAGCTCACCTTTCGATCGAGACGAGGGTGCTCGACGGTCTCCTCAAGCGTCTTCTCGAACTCTCGTGTGTATGCCTTTCGGCCGGACTCGGAGAGGAGACATGCCCCGACCTCAGAGCGGAAGTCGGCATCGGAGAGCTGTTTCCGGTTGAACAGCCGAAACATCACGCGGTCGGCGAGAACCGGCTTGAACAGGTCGGCAATATCGAGCGAGAGCGAGTAGCGACGCTCGCCGGGCTCGTGGAGATAGCTCACAGAGGGTTCGAGCGCGGTGGCACGGATCGCAGAGACGCAGTTGGCGTACACGAGCGAGTTGCCGAACGAGACGACGCTGTTTACCTCATCCGTCGGTGGGTCGAACCGTCGTCCGGTAAACGGGTAGTCGCCCGGAAGGATCGTTGAGAACGTGCCGTAGTACGCTTTTCGGGCTGTTGCTTCGACGCCCATCAGTTCGGGAACGTCGTCGGTGTCGTCCACGCGCTCTCCAGCGTCGTCGAGATCGTCGAGTGCCCGCTGGAGGTCCCGCCCCCTGTTGTGGTAGTAGGAGACGTTCGAGCGCATGTTGTGGATACTCCCGGCGACGAACTCGCGGGCGATCCGTAGTCGTCGGTCGTCGTCCTCGTAGGCGGAGACCTGCGCTACGACGGTGCGTCCGGAGGTCTGGCCTTTCTCCGGCATGACGGACCCGGCGTAGTAGTCCTTCCAGCCGAAAACGTGCGCAGCGACCCCCTCAGAGTTCAGAAACGAGACGAAACGCGTGTTGAAGTCGATCTGTCCGTGGAGGTACACGGCCTCCGCGTGTTCGACCGGGATATGCTTTTTCTCGCCGTCGTCGGTGACGACACGGAGCGTGTCGTCTCGTCGTTCGATGTGTCCGTCGGAGAACACGTGGTAGTTCCTGTCCATGATCAACACCAGCAGAAGTCGTGGTAAGCGCACGACGAGCAGAACGGTTTCTCGGTAGCCGGCGGGGGCGAGTCACTCGCGATGACCCGGTAGATCCCGCGGATCGCGTCTTCGACTTTCTCACGGCGGTCGGCGGTGAGCGCAACCGGGTCGCGTGATCGTTCCGTCGGATGAACGAGTACCCCATCGCGCTCAACCCCCGCGAACTCTTCGAGATACCAGAGGTAGTACGACAGCTGCATCCGGGCCGGCTCCACCAGCGACGAGGAGGGCTTGATCTCGACGACGCGCCCGTCCTGTAGGAGGTCAAGCGACACCATTCCGAGCGAGAGTTTCTCCCGTTCCCCTTCGTATGCCGTCTCGTCGACGCGTGTCCCTTGTACCACCGAAGGGTTCTCTCGGTCGATCTCCAGATACCGGCTGGCGAACCAGAGTTCGCGCTCACAGACGACGTAGTACTGCATCATCACGCCCGTCACGCGGAAGGGGTCGGCGTCGCGCTCGCCGGCGACGGTCTGTCGGAGACGGTCGACAGGGTCGACATCGTCGGGATTCGACAGACCGTCCCCGGAGTCTCCACCGACGTCCGATCCACCCGCCGGACTCATAGAAGGCGTGCCTCCACGGAATCGTCGGGCGTAACGACGCCTTCGACCGTGTCGAAGTACTCGTCGAACCGGCTGGATCGAGCGTCAATGTGGAGACGTTCATCCTGCCTGTCGATCGGCATACAGTGAGCGAACAGTGACTCGTCGTCCTCACCGTACATCGGCACGGAGATCTGGAGCGGCTTTAGCAGGTTCGTCTTCGCTTTGACCGTCTCCCAGTCGTGTTCACGGTAGGCAGTTCGCAGCTCCTCGACATGGATCGCCTCTTCACGAGTGCGTGTGACGATTACGTCGACCGCCGGCGGCTCGTCAATCAGAGAGAGCTGGCCAAGCGTCTCCGCGTCTGCCTGCTTGACGTGCTCGATGTACTCCGAGTCACCGACCCCACGCTCGTCCAGCATTGAGAAGTAGGACTCGACGGCAGTTCGTGTGACGGTGTACTCGTCCATCGGCTCTCCCTCATACACCTCCGCCAGTGCGAGCGCGGCGATCTTCGTCAGGCTGTCGCTGTCGTAATCGTACACCGATGTCGACGGCGTTCGGTCCCTCCCTTCCGGCGGTTCGAGGACCCACGTCGTCACGAGACCGGTGTCACGGTCGAACGACCGGTTACACCGTCCCGCGGCTTGGACGATACTGTCGAGGGGGGCGAAGTCCCTGAACACGCGATCGAAGCTCACGTCGACGCCCGCCTCCACGAGCTGTGTCGAGACAAAAACGATCGGTAGGTCGCGTTCTGTCAACTCGATGGCGACAGTGATGAGGTGTTGGCGATCGATCGGGCGATGTCGTGTCGTGAGGTGGACGAGAAGCGGCTGATCGTCGTTTAGTCGGTCGATCGTTCGCTCGATCGTGGCGTCGGGAGACACTTCGGAACTGTCCCCCCCTTCGTTCGCAAGCACGCCGTCGTAGACGTCGTTGACGACGAGTGGGTCGGCCTGTCGCTCGACCGACTCGCTCAGCTCGCGGGCACTGTCGATGGTGTTGCAGATGGACAGAACGGATAACCCCTCGCCTACGACCGCCGCGATCTGCGATCCGGCGTCGACGTACCCTACCGGTTCCGGCTCCCCGTCGAGGGCCGCTTCGACCGACGGATGCAACTGGAACCGAACGCGATCGAGTCCCTCGTAATAGGACTCGGGGTCGGAAACGAGACTCGGCGTTTCGCCGTTTGTGGTGTCGGTGAACAGCTTCGGCTGGGTAGCCGTCATGGCGATCACCGTCACGTCGTACTCCTCCACGAGCAGGCGCGCCAAACGTTCTACGAGCGCCCACCATCGATGGGGAAGCGCCTGTGGCTCGTCGAGAACCACGACGCTGTCGTAGAGGGATGGAAGCTTCATCGACTGGACGTTTCCCGGACCCGCGAGGCTCTCGAACAGTTGCACGAACGTTGTCACGACCATCCCCGACCGCCAACTCTCCCCGAGAACGGACTCTGCGTCGGCACGCGTATCGTCGGGAACCTCCTCGGGTGAGCTGAGAAGCGGCACACGCGTCTCGGAGAGGTGGTGATCGACCGTCAATACGTCGCTGTCGACGCGATCGACGTCGAATACGGACTCGCTCTCTGCAGCCACCTGGTCGATGATGGACGTGAACGGCAGCGCATACACGAGCCGCCCGTCACCGGGCTTCCGGTCGAGAACCGTCAAACCGGCGTCGAGTCCCGTGAACGTCTTTCCGAGTCCCGTCGGTAGCGTGAGCGTTGCGGCGGACCCCCCCGACTTCGCGAAGGTCTCTGCACGGGAACGAGCCTCTCGGCGGGCTCGTTCCCGTTTCTCGTTCAGTGAGCGCGTCCGGTCGTCCACGTCCAAGCGCTCGGCGTTCCGCTGGATCGACCGCACTTTCGCGTCGATCGCGGTTCGTCTCGGCGTGGTTGCATCGTACACGTCGACAGGCAGGTCCACCTCGCTCGTGAGGTGACGGGCGCTCGTCTTGTCCGCGAGCACGAGCGCGCTCCAGACCTGGAGGGTTCCGTCGTAGAACCGCTCGGACAGGTTCCACGGTTCCTCGAAGGAGAGCTTGCGACCGCCAAGCACGTGCTCGCCGATCGTCACGAACCGATCCTGCTCGTGGGTACCGTGCAGCCACCCGCGGAATCCCTCCCACGAGCCCTCGCCGTCAGTTGAACGGTCGATCAAGGCATCGGCGACGGCGGACTCGTTCGCGTCGATGTTTGCGACCTGCTCGAAGGCATCCTCACGGAACAGTCGTCGAAGTGGTCCCGCGTCGCGCTCGGCGGCCGCCTTTCGGACGTAGTCGGCCGTGTCCGGGAGCTGGCCGTGGTGTTTCGCAACCGCAAGGAAGCCGACTAGCGGGTCGTCACCCTCGAAGCCAGCGGCGTCAAGCGCGTAGTACGCCACGAGCGCTCCGAGGGGTGCGTGGTGGGACGGGCCGTCGATCGCGAAGTCGGCATCGCCCGCATGCAGGTGCTCCTGGAACCATCTCGTGAGCTTTCCGATGTCGTGAACCCACGCGAGCCGCTGCCCCATGTCGACGACCGAGCCGCCGTCCGCGGTTGTCGCTCCCTCCGGAACGAGTGCCTCGATTCGATTCGCGACGTCCGCGAGGTGATCGTCCAGCGGTACGTCGGCACCGTCGCGCTCGCGGAAGTGTGACGGAGGTGCGTCGATGTCGATCCCGTTCAACTGAACATCACCCGCCGTCCGTCTACGCGAGAGGTCTCGACATCGTGGACGTGGACCGGCTCCGCTCTCGGCGAGTAGGCCAGTGAGAGGAACTCCGTCGTAGTGCGTCCGCCGGAATCGGCCGCCATGAACCCTGGCGACCGCTCGACACGGATGGGTTTTCCGGGGGAGAGCTTGACGTCGTCGACCGCCTCGACGACGGCGGAGTCGACGTCCACATCCCCTTCCTCACACGGTTCGACGTCGAACGTCCCGAGATACACCACTTCGGCGAGATGCTCCGACAACCCGAGGCTCGGCGGGTAGTAGCTCGTGCCCGTCTCCAGTCGGGTACGGAGTTCTCCGAACAGCTCGTCGTCGAGTTGGAGGTCGATTCGGTAGGCCGGATCGACGAGCACTTCGTAGTTGTGCTGCTGACGTAACTCGGTCGGATCCGGCATCGAGACGCGCGCGTGCCCCCGCGTCGGCACCGTTTTCATGTGCTCTTTCGCCGTCGACAGCGTGTTCTGCGGGAGGTTCATCGTGCGGAGCTCGTCGAGCGGCTCGACGGCGACTGCCGACCGCTCGGGAGCGAAGACGTCGTAGTAGCTGTCCCTGTCGAGCCCAAGGATCGCTGCGGTGATACCCGCAATCGTCGTTCGCGGGGGGATCCGGTACGTCTGCTTGACGATGTTCCCCTCGACGCGCCGAAAGTGTCCCCACTGGCCGCGGAGCTCGAAGGAGAGGCACTCCGCCGACTCGGAGTCGGACTCGTCGTCACGGTCCCAGTCGTCGAGCGAGTGCTGCGTCATCAGTCGCCCGCGCTCGGCATCGTCTGGGCGGCCTCGTCGTACACGTCGATCACGTCGACGGCCCCGTCCCCGAGTGTGTCTCGAAGGGTGTCGTGGAGTCCGTGATCGCCGATCTCGTCGCCGGCTGTAAGGCGCTCGCCGCCGACGGTCACGTCCAGTACGTCGCTCACTGCGACACGAACGCGCTCGATCTGGTCGGCGTGACGCTCGAGTCGACCGACCAGGTCCGTCAGATCGACCGTGAGGTCGCGGACGTTCCGGATCTCGTCGACCGGCTCCGATGCCGACTCGTCGACATCGACGTCCCGAGTGAGCCCCCCGATGTGGAACCCCTCGTCCGCGTACTCGACGCGGAGGTAGAGCCGGGGCTCCTGTCCTACCTTGCTTCGGCTGATCGTCTGGTTCTTGATCGCTCGCCAGCAGAGCGTGTCCAGGCGTTCGACGTCCGCAGGCGATAGCTTCGTGTCGTCCGATCCGTGCTCGTCAACGAGCCCGTGAAACGCGATAAAGCCGTACTGGATCCGGTGGTCGTCGAGATCGAACCCGCCCTGTTCCTTGTCGGCTCCAGTTGCGATGACGCTCGTCAGGCTGTTGTACTCCTCGTTTTCGGTGACCGCGTGGATCGTCTTCCCCGGTGAGAACTGGACGGGCCCCGTGAAGTGGTCCGGGAGGTAGTCCTCGAAACCTTCGTAGCTCCCCTGTAGGTCCATGCTCATCGTCGCCCCGAAGTAGCGCACGTCGGCGGCGTCGTCGAGGAAGGCACCGAAGACCTCCTCACGAAGCTGGGCCGCCTCCTCCTCGTCGAGGTCGTCGAGGTCCCACTCGTCGGGATCGAGCGACTTGAGACAGTCGCGAAGGAGCTCCCACCGCTGGGCCTGTTTCCCGTTGTCGCTCTTGACGTTCCGCACGTAGACGCCGTGTCCGTCGGCATCGAGCTGGTCGCGAAGGTACCGTTTCAGCCGCACGTCCGTAACGATCGCCTGCTCGGTCCGGGGATCGATCCGGGGGCGGTTCGCTCCGCTCAGGGGGTTCCCGTTGGGATTGGCGTCGACCGCGTCGTAACAGAAAACGATCTCCGACCGGTTCTCCACGGGTTCGTACTCGTCGTCGGCGTAGGCGTGTTCACTCATTGGTGTCAGTAGTCGCGTCGTCGTCGTCGCTCGATTCGTCGGCGTCCTCGTTCGGGATCCAGTTGTTCATACCGTAGGCGACGCCGAGCGCGTAGTAGTAGCGTAGCTCGCTCGTGTCGATGTCCCAGCCGCCGTCACGCTCCGCGCGTGGGAGCGTCTCGACGAGCCCGTCGACGACCTCGGCGTACATCGTCGAGGCCATCCGGTTCTCGCGGGAGTAGACGACGTTCTTGTCGAGGACGTCGCTCGCGAGTCGCTCGATCTTCGAGCCGGTGACGGACTTGATCGAGTACTGGTCGACGAGCGTCGTCGAACGCCCCTCCGAGGACTGCTGGTAGCTGGAGACCTGTCCGACGAGCACACCGAGCAGGAACCCACCGCGTCGTTGCGGGTTCTCGGGCGAGAGCGCCGGCGTGTCGTCGAGGAACTGTTCGAGTTTCTGTGCGCGTTTGACGGCCTTCGATCCGCCGTCGGTTCGTGCGCGTCGTGTCGTGTCGTGTTGCATCTGTGGTTTCGCGTACTCCGCCGGTTTCGTCAGCGATTCGTCCCCGCCCGCTAGTAGGCCCGCCGCCGCGAAGGCGCACAGCTGTGCGTGCTGCATCGCGACGAACATCGACGGGAACCCCTCGTCGTCCGCATCGCTCTCCTCGATCAACCGGTCGGCGTACTCCTCGAGCAGGCGGTCGACGGGGATCGAACCCCCGGAGAGTGACGCGATCAATGCCTGGACCCGAAGGTCGTCCGCGGACACCGTGTCGTCGTCGTCCGGCGTGGCGAACGTCGACCGGAAGTAGCCGCCGGCGGCGATCGAGCCGACCATCGCCTCCACGTTCGGACGCAGCAACGACCACTCCTGGTGTGCGGGCAGTGCGGGTCGCACGTCCGGGTGCGGGAGCATGGCTTCCTCGTTGAACGCCCAACTGGAGAGCACTGCACAGTGCTCGCGGGCGAGCTCGACCGGATGCACCAGCGAGGCGTTCATGTCGTCGCCGAACACGTCGTACCGCTTCGTCTGGTGCTGAAGCACGGCGGCGACGTAGAACTGGAGCCGCTCCCCGTCGGGGTCGTACCCGTCCTCGGGGTTGTAGTCCCTGTACATCCGCTCGACCGGCGTCAGCGTATCCTCGTCGACCACGCTGTAGAGCGCGGTGTACAGCTCGCGGGCGTCCTCGGGCGTCGGTCGCCCGAAGAAGTACGGGAGATAGTAGACGTTCGACTCCAGCGTGTAGTACGAGCAGGCGTCGACGAACGTCGAAGCGTTCATCAGCGTGACGGCGACGTCCTCCGAGACGGGGTGTGAGCGCCACGCCTCGTCCGGATCAAGTCCGGGGAACTTCTCAAGCTGCTTGCCAAGGAAGTAGTTCAGCGGATCCTCGGCAGTTCCGACGGTCGGCCCGTCCTGCCCCGTGACGAGGTCTGTCGCCTGACCGATAGAGTTCGTCGCGGCACCCTTCGAGACGAGCTTCGAGCGTTTGTGGGCGCGCATCGCCTCGTTGAACACCGTCGTCCCACAGGCACCGGGTAGCTCGTAGTCGCTGCCGGCATCAAGTTTGACTGTAACGGTCGTCAGCGCCGTCGTCGACCCTTCCAATTGCTTGTTGACGGCGTCGACGATCGCTTCCTCGATGCCGTCGCGCTCGCCGAGATCGGCGAGCGCCTCGACGATCCAGCCGTCCTCGTGCTCGGCGGCGGCGTCTTGGATAACGTCATCGTCCGCCCACCGCGTTAACCGCTGGAACAGATATTCGGCGATCTTCTCGGGCTCTTTCCCCTTTCCAGTGCGGTGCGTGACGCTGTGGTCGAATCCAGCCGCAGCATCGAACCACGCGTGTGCGACCGCCCCCACGTCGTCGCGGGTGTAGCTTCGGAACTCGACCGGCCGATCCACGTCGAGCGCGGGCTCGTCACCGGTAAGGTCGACGCGGAGGATCGCCAGGCTCTCCGGCTCGCCGAACAGGTCCGTCGACTTCTCTGGTGTGAGGTACGGCGCGAACTCGCCGCCACCGGCCGTCGCTAGCGTGTAGAGCCGTCCGTAGAGGTACTGGAGGTCGCGTAGCGAAGCGATCGGACGATCGGGGAGTTCCGCGGCGAGTTCCTCGTCGTCCTTGTACGTCTTCCTGAACTCCCTCGGCTCCGGAAGGAGATTCATCCGCCGTGCACCTCCGGTGCCGGCTCGCCGAACGGGCCTTGTTTCTCGGCGACATTCAGGAACCCGAGTCCGAGTCCGTTTCGCTCGCCGAGCCCGCACGAGAGCGCGAGGTTGAGGTGGCGGCGGTGGTGGTCGTCGCGAACCGCGTACGGGAGCCGCCACTTGCTGAGGACGTACGTCATCGTCTGCCCCTGTGTCACCTCGACTGGTACCGCGAACGTCTTGATCAGCTCATAGCCGTCGAAGAGCTCTCCGGGTCGGTTGCTTGGACCGGGAAGGTGATCAGGTGCGTGTCGCCCGTGTTTGGCGTCGAGATTGGACTCGATCTGCGTCCGGAGCGGCTCCATGCCGAACTCGGGTTGCCAGAACGTCGCCGTGTCACTGCCGGGATGGTCGATACCGTACTCCTCACAGCGCCACGGCGGGATCCGGATGAGTAGTCCGGTGCCGCTCTCCAGAACCCCGGTGCTTCCCGGCTCGCCGACGTCGGGCTCGATCACCGAGAGGTCGTCGACCGTGAACGGCATCTCTCCCACGTTCAACTCGGGATCCCGCTGGAGGTCTCGCGCCACGTGCGCGAGGAGTTCCTCGTCTGGCGAGGCGACGAGTAGCGTTCGCTTGTCGCCCTCCGCCATGTCGCGGGGTGGGAAGGGGTTCGAGAACGTGAATCCCGGCGGGTCGTTGGTGTCGTGTGCGGTCTCGTACGGGGTTCCATCGAGCGCCCGCCACATACGACCGCGCAGTTTGTGGTGGTACGCGTTGTCGTACGCGGTGTCCGCTCGCGCCGACAGACGCGCTACAACGCGCATTGCTCAGTTATCGATCGGTTGATGTGTGTTTGAATCATCAATTGTTGACGTGTGTTGTCGACTTAGTGTTGGTTAATATAATTTTCCCACAACTGGGTTCATCTGAAATTCGGACCGGTGTTATCCTTATTATCCGGATCATGATTTCAATCATTTCTGGTTCAGCGAAAACTAATATATGCGAACGGCAGACACCATTCAACCATCCACAACCAGATAGGGATTTCCGGCGTACGAGAGGGCCTGAAACGGAACCGGATCGCTCGCTGGCGGAACGACCTGCTCTTGTTACCGTCGATACCGTCGTCGAAGGGCAGTTGAGCGGATCGGTAGGAAAGTGCGAGCGTTTATCCATAGCGGCACCTCTGCCTCCAATGTCCGTCCGGCGCTCGGTTAACGAGAACTCGACTTCCCCAAGTACGGTCGTAGCGGTCCGTTTCCACAAATAGCCGTTGAGCGATCGGCGTCCAAAGCATTCCGCAAGCGTCGTCGACCCCCTGGGGGTTCAGGGTTTATTGAGGGTCGACGGAAACGTTTGTGTATGAGCAACCAGTAGACAGCCTGTGGTGCCCGAATCAGCCACCGTTTCAGACGAACCCTTGTGGGGTTGAAGCCCTCGCTCGGTCAACTCCTCCGGCGTCGACGCCGTGTTTCAGACGAACCCTTGTGGGGTTGAAGCGCCGTTCCCGGCATCTGTACACGCCAGCGGAGCTTGTTTCAGACGAACCCTTGTGGGGTTGAAGCCTGCGGTGGGCGGCCAACACCGACGCGGTCCGCGAGTTTCAGACGAACCCTTGTGGGGTTGAAGCCCAGAATCCGGACGGCGCCGAAGTACTCGCGGACGGTTTCAGACGAACCCTTGTGGGGTTGAAGCGTCGATCCCGACCGCGAGGGCTGGCCCAACCCCGAGTTTCAGACGAACCCTTGTGGGGTTGAAGCCCACTCAGACGCCGGTGGCTCGGTGTGTCTCGGTGGTTTCAGACGAACCCTTGTGGGGTTGAAGCGGTCTCCTCTGCGAGAACATGCGGCAGTACGGCTGGGTTTCAGACGAACCCTTGTGGGGTTGAAGCCTCTACTCGAACGTCGACTCGGAGAACCAGACGACGTGTTTCAGACGAACCCTTGTGGGGTTGAAGCGTCCACGACCGCCGGTGGGACGTCTCGAAGCCGACCGTTTCAGACGAACCCTTGTGGGGTTGAAGCACGACATCCTGACAGCATCGAAGAGCATAGCAGCGTTTCAGACGAACCCTTGTGGGGTTGAAGCTCTCGGAGACCCTTCTCCTCGATGAGCGCCTCATCGAGTTTCAGACGAACCCTTGTGGGGTTGAAGCGCCGATCTCGACAGCTGCCCGCAGGTCGAGCTCGTTTCAGACGAACCCTTGTGGGGTTGAAGCAGCGACCCGATCGCGATCCGGCTCGTTACCGCGTGGTTTCAGACGAACCCTTGTGGGGTTGAAGCGCCCACTGTGCGAGGTCCTCGGCTCCCCCTGGGTACGTTTCAGACGAACCCTTGTGGGGTTGAAGCACCGAGTACCGCGAGCGGAACGAACACGACATCGCGTTTCAGACGAACCCTTGTGGGGTTGAAGCACGACAACGGTGGCGGTCGGAATCGACGCCAAGGACGTTTCAGACGAACCCTTGTGGGGTTGAAGCCCCGAGCCGTAGCCGCCACGGAAGTTGACGACGTGTTTCAGACGAACCCTTGTGGGGTTGAAGCACGATCGAGCGATGATCGAACCCGTCTCCGTGTTGTTTCAGACGAACCCTTGTGGGGTTGAAGCGCCGAATCGATCAACGCTCGTCGCGCCACTTGTAGTTTCAGACGAACCCTTGTGGGGTTGAAGCCCGTTGTTGAGGAGGTAGTCGTACTCGAGAGCGTCGGTTTCAGACGAACCCTTGTGGGGTTGAAGCTTCGTCTCGAGCCCGGGGTAAGCGTCGTCGAAAAGCGTTTCAGACGAACCCTTGTGGGGTTGAAGCCTAGTCCGGCGATCGATCCCGCGATCGCTCCCGGGAGTTTCAGACGAACCCTTGTGGGGTTGAAGCCTAGTCCGGCGATCGATCCCGCGATCGCTCCCGGGGTTTCAGACGAACCCTTGTGGGGTTGAAGCCCACGCGGGTTGCGTCGATCACGACCGTCGCGAGGAGTTTCAGACGAACCCTTGTGGGGTTGAAGCACGTCGCTGTCAACTTCGCCGGCACGTGTCATGTGGTTTCAGACGAACCCTTGTGGGGTTGAAGCGGCATGGCGGCGTGGGATCGGGAGGGGTTCAACTGTTTCAGACGAACCCTTGTGGGGTTGAAGCCGGACCACCAGCGTTGAGAAGATCGACACGAACGCGGTTTCAGACGAACCCTTGTGGGGTTGAAGCCGGATCGATATTTCCTCCAACATCGATCCCAACGGGTTTCAGACGAACCCTTGTGGGGTTGAAGCGACGTCGAAGACTCGTACGCCCGGCGCGCTATGGAAGTTTCAGACGAACCCTTGTGGGGTTGAAGCTGCAAACGGTCGAAGCGATTGTACCCGTTCAAAATTGTTTCAGACGAACCCTTGTGGGGTTGAAGCCTTCGCACGGCCCGCCAGGTCGCGCACGCCGCGGGTTTCAGACGAACCCTTGTGGGGTTGAAGCATGCTCGCACCTCCGTCTGTCCGCGCGCACCCGGGGGTTTCAGACGAACCCTTGTGGGGTTGAAGCCGGACCCGCTTCATCGCGGGTGTGAGGAGACGAGCGTTTCAGACGAACCCTTGTGGGGTTGAAGCGACGAGCACACGCCGGAGATGTCTCAGCTCGAGTACGTTTCAGACGAACCCTTGTGGGGTTGAAGCTTGTATCTGTCATTTGTCGCCTCCGCGTCCGCGCTCGTTTCAGACGAACCCTTGTGGGGTTGAAGCGCCGAGACCGAGGTCGACCTCGCGGCCTCGTACGAGTTTCAGACGAACCCTTGTGGGGTTGAAGCGGACGCACGCGAGAGCCACGAGGCGAACGCACTGTGTTTCAGACGAACCCTTGTGGGGTTGAAGCTCCGTATCCCCCTCCAGCGTCCGCCCCCCGTCCGTGTTTCAGACGAACCCTTGTGGGGTTGAAGCGTCCATCAGCTTCTCGGTCTTCTCCCGACGAGCCGCGTTTCAGACGAACCCTTGTGGGGTTGAAGCTATGAACCGGACCGACGGTGACGGAGAAGGTGCGGTGTTTCAGACGAACCCTTGTGGGGTTGAAGCTACCCGTCGGCTCGACGAGCGTCTCCTCTACGACCTGTTTCAGACGAACCCTTGTGGGGTTGAAGCGGACGACATGAACGAAACACACAGCGACGAGGACGTTTCAGACGAACCCTTGTGGGGTTGAAGCGCCTCGCGGGAGGACGTCCTCCTGTGGGCGCACGAGGTTTCAGACGAACCCTTGTGGGGTTGAAGCGTTGGCGACGATGATGTTCAGGACCACCCAACAGGTGTTTCAGACGAACCCTTGTGGGGTTGAAGCCTGCGGTGGGCGGCCAACACCGACGCGGTCCGCGAGTTTCAGACGAACCCTTGTGGGGTTGAAGCCCGGAGACGATCCCGGCCGACGAGCGGGATAAACAGTTTCAGACGAACCCTTGTGGGGTTGAAGCGTGTTCGACGTGGACGGCTATCTCGACCGAGACGGGTTTCAGACGAACCCTTGTGGGGTTGAAGCGCTTCGACGACGCCGCTGCACCCGACAATCGGTATGTTTCAGACGAACCCTTGTGGGGTTGAAGCGACCAGCCAACGTGACGGCTTTCGCAATTATCAAGAGTTTCAGACGAACCCTTGTGGGGTTGAAGCGACGTGCGGATAGTGGTCAACCGCCAAAAGCTGAGTTTCAGACGAACCCTTGTGGGGTTGAAGCGCCCCACCCGTGATCCGGGGCGGGCTCGTCCTCGTGTTTCAGACGAACCCTTGTGGGGTTGAAGCGTCCCGATCAGCGTCGAGCCGCTTGAGGAATCGGCGTTTCAGACGAACCCTTGTGGGGTTGAAGCGAGGAGAGTCCCGAACCGATCGCCGACGGCGACATCGTTTCAGACGAACCCTTGTGGGGTTGAAGCCACGTCGGACGGCGGTGTCAAGGTGGCGTCGGCACTGTTTCAGACGAACCCTTGTGGGGTTGAAGCGAGGTTTCGGACGTTGACCACGACTCCCCGGACGGAGTTTCAGACGAACCCTTGTGGGGTTGAAGCACCTGATAGGCCTTTTCGGAGTAGTTCACGATTTCGTTTCAGACGAACCCTTGTGGGGTTGAAGCCGTGCGTACAGAATGGTCCACAGCCCACGCTCGTGTTTCAGACGAACCCTTGTGGGGTTGAAGCCTCAGTCGCTCCATGGAGGTCGACCACCTCACCACAGTTTCAGACGAACCCTTGTGGGGTTGAAGCAAGCCGGAGGAGCGGACCGCAATCACGACGCTTGGCGTTTCAGACGAACCCTTGTGGGGTTGAAGCACGTACCGGCGAACGCTGGCGTGGGACCGTGAGAAGTTTCAGACGAACCCTTGTGGGGTTGAAGCGCTCCAGCAGATTCGGGATCGTTCTGCGTGGGACTGTTTCAGACGAACCCTTGTGGGGTTGAAGCTTACAGAGCGACTCGAAGGGTGGCTACTTCAACCGGGTTTCAGACGAACCCTTGTGGGGTTGAAGCCACTTTCGCCGCCCGGTTGGGTCGACTTCTTACCCGTTTCAGACGAACCCTTGTGGGGTTGAAGCCGCGTCGACATCGCCGAGGACACCGTCGACGGGTGTTTCAGACGAACCCTTGTGGGGTTGAAGCGAGAACGCGAACGTCGTCGACTTCGGGGAGGCAACCGTTTCAGACGAACCCTTGTGGGGTTGAAGCGGAATCGACGACGTCGACGAGATCGTGTATGCAGTTTCAGACGAACCCTTGTGGGGTTGAAGCTCTGGTTCGACGAGGACGCCGACGTCACCGGCGCCGGTTTCAGACGAACCCTTGTGGGGTTGAAGCGAGCAACAGCTCAAACTCGCGGTCGTCGAGTGCGTGTTTCAGACGAACCCTTGTGGGGTTGAAGCCGGTCGCGACGGTGCAACGCGTGCTCGATCGACGCGGTTTCAGACGAACCCTTGTGGGGTTGAAGCGTCCTCGACGATCGCCGCCGGACGCCGATCGAACGAGTTTCAGACGAACCCTTGTGGGGTTGAAGCAGCATCTGGGGGAAACTCTCCTCCTTGCGTGGGAGCGTTTCAGACGAACCCTTGTGGGGTTGAAGCCGCTCAAACCAGATAGACGCGGCCGTCGCGAGCGTTTCAGACGAACCCTTGTGGGGTTGAAGCGGTGCGTGGCGGTCGGATCGCCACACCTGCCCGCGTTTCAGACGAACCCTTGTGGGGTTGAAGCCTCGCGTAACTCCTCTTCGGTTGGGCCGCGATCAAGGTTTCAGACGAACCCTTGTGGGGTTGAAGCGAGCGCACAAAGAGGAGCTGCCGCGTCACTACGTCGAGTTTCAGACGAACCCTTGTGGGGTTGAAGCGGCCGGTCGCTGGAGGTCGACCACATTACGCCGATCGTTTCAGACGAACCCTTGTGGGGTTGAAGCCTGAACAGTTGAGTCGCCGACCTCCATCTCGGTCGGTGTTTCAGACGAACCCTTGTGGGGTTGAAGCAACGACCAGATCCCCGAGTGGGTGGAGGACGTCGTGTTTCAGACGAACCCTTGTGGGGTTGAAGCGATTACGAGATCGTCGTCGGCGAACAGGCGCGCGCGTTTCAGACGAACCCTTGTGGGGTTGAAGCTTGCACCCAGCCGAAGGTCTCACTGTCGAGATCGGTTTCAGACGAACCCTTGTGGGGTTGAAGCGGCGAGTACGGGCTCTCGCCCTACTGGACGCTCCGGTTTCAGACGAACCCTTGTGGGGTTGAAGCAGTGTGGTACGTGAACGAATTTGTATCAGCACTACCGGTTTCAGACGAACCCTTGTGGGGTTGAAGGGGTTGTATCTTCGAGGAGATCGCGACGTCGAGGTTGTTTCAGACGGACCCTTGTGAGGTTGTAGAGTGTAGTACTCGCCCTATGAATTGCCATCACAAGCAACTCTAGCAAGGTGCTCCGGGTCAGGTGCGCCGACTCCCTGTGTTTCTGCTGTAATCTGTCGAGCGAAGCGAGGCAGTGGCTTACTCCAGTGACTCCTTAGCCACACACGTAACTGAGAGTTAGCACCCCACCTCGAAGTTGCAACCCCAAATTCGCTGCGGCAGCCACTCACGTCACTCCACATGCTCAGAACACGGATGATTTCCGGACCACCGTCCCGTGACCTGGTGCGCAGGTCCCAACTGATTGGACGGATTCTTCAATGAACGAACACTACGAGTATTCAACGTGGGATGTAAACAGAAAGGTGGAAGCCGGAGGAGGGCGCTGAACCATTGGTTCAAAGCCGGGGTTATAAGATGGGTGCGGTGTTCATCGCGTGTGTGACCGATCCCAGCGACGAACTTGACACTCTCCGGGGCCGAATCCGGAGCGCCGACGCGATCGCCGAGGCGGACCGCGACGCCCTGCTCGAACTCGACCGCACGCTTCAACTTCTTAACTCGGAGTATTCGGATCATCGTAGACTGAAGCTCCTCCGGCACGTCACGATCTTGGCCGAGGAGGTGGGAGGGGTGGCTGCTGCGCTCGACGACCGCGATGCCGCCGAGGAGTTGGTGCGGTGGATCCATACGAACCGGACGAACGAGGAGACGAACCGCGATTATCGCGTCGCGCTCCGCGTGTTCGGTCGTCGCGTCACGGACGGCGACGAGACCCCCGACGCGCTCGCGTGGATCTCGTCGTCGACGTCGTCGAACTACGACCCCGCGCCCGAGCCGGGTGAGATGCTCGACTGGGAGGACGACGTCCTCCCGATGATCGACGAGGCACGGAACGCCCGCGACGCGGCCGCCCTCGCGCTTCAATTCGACGCCGGGCTCCGTGGCGGCGAATTTGAGGCACTCACCGTCGGCGATGTGACCGATCACAAACACGGCCTCCAGGTCACCGTTAACGGCAAGCAGGGCAAACGCACCGTGACGCTCATCCTCGCCGTCCCGCACGTCCAACGGTGGCTCTCCGACCACCCGGTGCCGACCGACGGCGACGCGCCGCTGTGGTCGAAGCTCTCGGCGCCTGAGCCGCTGTCGTACAAGATGATCACCAAGATGTTCGGATCGCCGGCGGAGCGAGCAGGCGTTACGAAGCCCGTCACCCCCACGAACTTCCGAAAGTCCTCGGCGAGCTACCTCGCGAGCCGCGGCATGCGGCAGCCGCACTTGGAGGACCATCACGGGTGGGTCCGCGGCAGCTCTGTCGCGGCGCGGTACGTCTCGGTGTTCTCCGAGGACGCGGATCGCGAGCTCGCCCGCGTCCATGGGAAGGACGTTGAGACGACCGAGCCCGACCCCACGGCCCCGGTCGAGTGCCCGCGCTGCGGCGAGGACACGCCGCGCGAGCGGGACCTGTGTGTGTGGTGCGGGCAGGCGCTCGCGCCCGACGCCGCGCGGAAGGCCGAGCACCTGGAGGACCTCATCGTCGAGTCGCTCGCCGAGGCGGACGGCGAGGACGCCGAGCGGCTCCTCGATTTCCGCAACGCCGCGAAGGACAACCCCCAGCTCCGGGCCGAGGCGATCGACGAGATCGCTGGGTTGCTCGACGGCGAGCATTAAACGGCCCCCCGTTCGACGCGAGTGAGGAGCGTCTTAATCACGGGCGAGACGGGGTAATCCTCCTCCGCGAGCGCCTCCAGGTCCTCGCGGTTCTCCTCGACGTACTCGCCGAGGCCCGCCTCGACGCCCATCTCATCGGCGACCTCGCGCCAGCCGGCGCTCGGTGATCCGTCGACCATTACGAGGACACCCCGAGGAACTCCTTGCGGTGCTTACGGCACAGGTTCGTCTCGACGGTTGTCTCCTCTCGCACGCGGACGCGCCGCCCGTCGCGAGTACACACGCCGCCCTGACACGCCGCGCTGCGCTCGGCGTCGACCATGATCACCTGACCGGGTGGATTTGGAGAGAGATCGCGGGCCCTCATCGACGCTCCCTCCACTCGTCGTCGACGTGGTCGCGCGCCTCCTCGACGCGCTCACGGCCACCGCGAACCTTCTCCCGTGCCTTCTGCGAGGCCTTCGCGCGGCCGACGCCGTGCTGCCGAGACCGGATCAGGTCGGCGATAAACGGAAGCCCGTACCGGCCACCGAGGAGGAGTAACGCGATCCCGGCGCCGATGACAAACCCGCCGGGGTTGGCGAAGGTAATGGCGACAGCGCCGATAGCGAGCCCCCAGACGATCCAATCGCTCATCGGTTGATCCTCCGCTTAGAGGTGTCTAGCGTCCGATTCGTGCGGTCGTGGGGGTGTGATTTTTGGATCATGTCCGGGATCACCCCGGCACACCTCCCCTTTAGTGAGCTCAGCGTGCCCCAGCGAGGGAAAAACTATTACCCCACGGCGGGAGTAATAACACGCGAGCCCACACATCCACTTACAGGGGGTTGTGCCGGCTCAGAAGTTGTCCCGCGTGGTCGCGCGGGACATTTTGGCTTATATCGATGAGTGATATCGATTAGTGGCTTCTCTCTGAGTTGTAGTTCCCCAATTGGAGCCACTCCACTAATATCTTTCCTAAGACATATTTGTAAATACACTTCTCCCTCAGGATATATTTCAGGCGTTATAGACCTCCTAACACCACTATGTAGAATGGGCTTAGAATTCATATAAAGTAATAAGTCTGATAAATTTGTGTTCAATAGGTGTCTGCCGGTATACCGCGTCTGAAGTGTGTTTGGGGCGGTCCGGGGCCTGTATCGCCCAGGTCCCCATAGCCCCGAGACGTTACTCATCGGTGGCCGCCTCCAGCTCCTCCCGAACGACCGACCGGATCCGCTCGTCGAGGTCCTCCGCCGATTCGCCTCGCAGCTCGTCGAGCGGCCGCAGTTCTTCTACGGCGGCGTCGACTCGCCCATCGAGCTCGTCACCCTCACCTGCGAGGAAAAGCCCCGCACGCTCCTCGTGAAGCCCCGACAGCGTGCTCACGGGGACACCCGTGTCCTTAGCCACGGTCGATTTCCCCTCCCCGCGCTCGACTCTCGCGATAGCCTCTCGTGTTCGGAGGAACTCCTCGGTGTCGACGCGGAGGCGGGAGTCGTCGTCGACCTCGAACCCGCACACGTACTCCGATACACCCCGTGTTGCCGCTGTAAACAAAGGGAGGTTGGATAGATATGTCATTGGCTTTGTTGAAACCCTCAGTAGTTGATGGTTTCACGTCCTCGGTCGCTCAGTACAGAGGAGCTGATTCATCAATTAAACAGGCCAAGGGTTACGTGAGGAAAAGTACAATCACATAGAAGCCCGTAATTAGTAGGGCATGAAATAGCTCGTTCTTGGTCAAGGGATTCCAAGCTACCATGAGTCGGAGGATGCGCTTATGAACGTCATCTGAGATCTCTGATAGATTCCTAGCAGCGGTCAGAAAGAAGAATCCAGTCAAAAACATCACACCGCCAATGAACACCTGATTTTCGAAGTCAAGCCCTTCGAAGATCGGGACGATGGCCAGTAGGAAGTTCACCATTCCAAGGGGTGCATTCTGGAACGCTTCATTTGAAACAGAAATATTCGCTATAGAGTCGAGAGCGCCAAGAGTCACTAACCTCCCCAAGAGACTACCGCTGATTAGGAACGCGCCGATAGAGAAGACAAACCCCCAAAATGAATAGACAGCGAAGCGAAAGAGGGGACGGTTTGAATATTCACTAATTGGCTCGACATCGCTATCGTGAGAAAAGAGAGCCTCATAGGAAATATTCAAGAAGCGTTCTGAGTATGTTGTACCCTCGTATTTCGTATTAGGAGAAGGTGCGTTTTCTTTCCGCTCCGATAAGTTGGACCGGGTGAAGGTAACAGTACGGATTAGCATCAAATAGAAAAACGACACAACGAGGGTGTACACAAATAGGAAGGGTGCTGGATTCGCAGCGGCAGGAATTTGCAATACAATCAATAGAATGATAAGATAAGGCACGGGAGCAATCACCGAAAATAAGAATTCTCTCATTTCCCTAGAAATAGTCATAATGTATCTTGGCAAGGACCAGTGAAGAGCATTAATCCTGTGGAAGCTCAGAGTAGATCGGTTGTCACTATGTATGCAGGGTTCATTGACCGGCTGCTTCAGAGTGGTTTGTATCTGAAGAAGAGGATTTTCAACAGAGCCATGTTATTCAATATAGGTAGTTAATTGACACCATCTGTTTCAGGATTTGTCTGTCTGCGTGCGTAGGGTCGCACTCAACCACGAACTCCCCTACCACTTCAGTGATCCCGCTGCCTTCCGGCTCAACGGCCAAGAGACGCTCCATGCGGTTCGCGACGCCGACGTGAGGGACGCGAAAGTCGGTGACAACACCAGGGTCTAGTTTACGCCCGACCGCAACATAGGCGGCGAAATCCGGCCTACTGCTATAGAGATTTGCTCCGGGTTGAGGAGCAGCTGATTGGGAACAATTTGCTCGAACACCATCTTCATAAGTGGGAGCGGCGTAGATCAGAGCAAGCATGGATTACGAAGAACTTCGATCTGCCCTCAATGACCGCGCTGGTGAGCGGTCCCAGCTTAGTAAAGGTTCGCGTGAGGTTGGTCGGAAGCTCGCCAACCTCCCAGACTGAGTGCTTACTCCGCCTGTAGCCTGTCGATAAACGCCCTTCTTCCATCATCAGTGACCTCCCGTAGGTGAGTGACATCTGCCTCTTCTAACAGTCGCCTCACGAATTCCCGAGTCTTCTCCCGGTGCCGTTGAGTGTAGTACTCGTGGTGGCCCCGTCGATCGAGATCGACATCGTCAAACGAGATGACGATTCCTTCCTTCCGCTCAACAGCACCGTACCCGTAGTGTTCTGCCCACCGGAATAGCGCGAGGTGATTCCGTAGCGTGAGAATCCTTTTTGAGTCGTAGATGAACCCCGCAATCCAGTTGTACCATTCTCCCTCCTCGCCTGTGTCGGGCATCTCGAAGTCGGCGTCGTAGGACGTGAGATAGCGATCAACCAAGCCGATTGCTGTCCGGTGGTTGGTGTTCGGCATTGGGTGTATGAGCACAAAATTGGACAGTAGCTCCGCCGCTACGTCGGGTACGGGCTGCTTCCACTGTACCCGACTCAGAACGTCTGGAACACGGTCGAGGTGTATGCCCTTGTACGTCCGGAACTCATTGCCCTGGTCCACCTTCTCCTCAAGAATCCCATCAAAGATATCCAGTACGGTCGACACGACAACTGCGCTCCGTTGCGTGAAATTCTCCAGAATCCACTCCACGCCGTTGTCATCAGAGTCTGGAAGTCCGGCGTCGTAGCTCTCCCACGTGTAAATTAAATAAATCAATTCATCACCAATCTGCTCTACACGCAGCTTCAGCGTGACGTGTTCCTTGTCTGTATACGCGTCCGCGCGTCTCACACACTCTTCGCGGTCGTTAGTAATGAATTCGATGGAGTATCGTCGGTCATCGGGGTGGTGATACTGTAGTACAAGTGTCTCCTCGTTAGAACTCATTCGTATCAGCCTCTTCGGGGCCGCCATCTTGCATCTCAGCCGCTCGTTTTTGAACTAATTCGATGTACGTGCGGACTTGCTCTTCGCTGAGATCGTAGGCGCGAGCGACCCATTTGACGCCCATCGTGGGGTTCGAGGCGAGGTACGCCATCACGATATCCTCGCGAGCACGTGCAACGGCCGGAGGAACACCCCGCTCCCCGGTCTTCCCCTCACGGAACCCGCCGGTGACGGTGTGCACGTCGGCGTAGAGTCGCGCTTTCTCCGGGGAGTAGAACGACTTCACGCGCCCTAGCGGACCTTCGTAATGGAATCGGTCCTCCTCTCCCTCGATGTGCTCGCGCACGATTCGGCAGTCGTGCTCGTACTCCTCAACGATCGTCTCGTCGTTACTCATCGGTGGCTGCCTCCAGCTCCTCCCGAACGACCGAGCGGATCCGCTCGTCGAGGTCCTCCGCCGGTTCACCCCGCAGATCTTCGATCGGCCGCAGTTCCTCTACGGCGGCGTCGACTCGCCCATCGAGCTCATCACCCTCACCTGCGAGGAAAAGCTCCGCACGCTCCTCGTGGAGCCGCGAGAGCGTGCTCACGGGAACACCCGTGTCCTTAGCGACAGCCGATTTCCCCTCTCCGCGCTCGACCCTCGCGACCGCCTCCCGCGTTCGGAGGAACTCCTCGACGTCGACACGGAGGCGGGAATCGTCGTCGACCTCGAACCCGCGGGGAGGGCGGCCGGTCCACTTCCCGGCCTCCTGAGCCGCACGGATCCCTGACCTGATCCGCCGGAGCTTCTGTTTGTGTTCCACGCGAGCGAGGTCGCCCATCACGCCGGCGATCAGCTGCTTCACCGCCCGGTCGACGATCCCGTCGTCGAGGTCAAGTTCGAGGCCGACCTCCAGGTCCTTGACCGACGTTTCGTGTTCGAGCGCGTGTTCGAGGAACTCGTGCGTCGCGCCGGCGCCGAGCCGGGAGAGTCTGGAGAGCTCGTGAACTACGACGGCGTCGAGCTTTCCGTCGCCGATATCGCTCCACAGCCGCTCGTACTCTTCACCGCGCTGTTCCTCGGCACCGCCGATCACGTCGGCGTAGAGCTCAACCTCCGGCTCGCCGTACTCGCGGAGGGCGTACTCTCGCGCCTCCTCGATCTGTCGAGTGGCATCCTGCTCGTCAGTGGAGACGCGGGCGTACAGCCCGATTCGCGTCATAGTTCTGGTTTACTCAGCGTAGCATATAAAGGGTGGGTCTTTTGAGAATGATTCAGAAAGGACTACCTTTTGAGAAAAGACTAAGTGCCAAGCGTTTGACCGTGTGAGTAGGCACCGAGGACGTTCGCGACTCTCAGCGGGGTCGTAGGAAACGTCCGGGGAGTAAGGGCTCCCCAGACAGGTGCCGCCACCATGACGGCAACACGAGACTCCGCCCCCAGCCGACTTGAATCCGGCGAGGGGCAACCGACGACGATAGCACAGCTCGACGACGTCCTCGATCTCCTCGAAGGGGTCGATTGGTCCGCCGTCGACGGAATGACGACCGCCGAGGCCGCGGCGCTCACAGAGCGGCTCACGGAGGCGCGTGAGCGGACGCAGGCGCGTCCCGACGGCGGCGCGTCCACCAAGGCCGACACCGCCTTCGACGCCCGCGACGTTCGCGCTGGCGACCTCGACGACGCGACAGTGCGGCAGGCGACGGAGGGCGGCCGATGAGCGCGACCCGCCGGCAGTACCTGGCGGGTGTCGCGGCTCTCGCTGCGGCGCGGTGGAACGACGCGGAGTACGATATCGACGCCGTCGACGAGTGGGGCCCGATTAAAGGCGGGCTCTACACGACAGGGGTCTTCTCGCCGGAGTCACTGCTTACAAGCGGGAACGACCCCGCCGCCGACTGGCTCGTCGAGGACGACGATCTCACCGATCGTACGCTGGAAGTGACGTACGATAGCGAAGGGGTCCAGCTCGCGATCGAGGGCAGCGCTGAGGACACACGCGCCGGCGGGCTCGCAGAGGTCTCACCCGAACAGGCAAGAGAGATCGCCGCAGCGATCTTCCAGGCCGCCGAGGAGCTGGAGCGACGTGAGGGGGACCGATGACCGACCGCGAGACGATCGGCACGGAGCACACGATCGTCGGCGTCGACCCCGGCGTAAAAGACATAGCTGTCGCTGCTCCGCTGTCGCCGCACCCCGACCAACCAGACGCGATCTACGCGGGATCGTGTACCGTGAAGGGCGTGCTCCACGGGTTTCGGCGCCGGATGAACTATCTCGCTGAAGAGGGCGGCGAGCACTGGCGCGGCGAGGCCGAGTCGCTCACCGAGCTCGGAGAGGTCCTCGATCAGCAGGTCGAGACCGCAGTCGAGCAAGTAATCGCGTACTCCCGCGGGTTCGAGCAGCCGGCGATCGCGTTGGAGGAGTGCAGCTACGACGCACCGACGCCACTGATCAAGCTCGTCGCCGGCGGCACCGAACCCGGTCACTGGATCCTCCCGCGGTTCGGCGAGCGGTTGGAGGAGGCCGCCGCCGAAGCGGATATCCCGCTCCGACGAGTCGACCGCGACGGGAGCTCGAAAGAGTGCCACCGCTGCGGCGGTCGGGTCGAGACCCGGTGGTCCTCGTGTATCCAGTGTCCCGACGCCGATTGCCCCGTCGACACCGCCGACCGCGACCGGAACGCGGCCGGTGTTCTCGCGCGGCGCCTCGACGAGCAGCTCGGCGAAGACCGCTGCCGAGACGAGCGAACGCAGCCGGGAACACTCGAAGCGGTGGAGTGATCGGCCCCACGTTACTATAATATAGTAACGTGAGAAGGCCGCCGAACGGGTTTTGCCTTCTCTCGCCGAATGCGTAGCGGCATCTTGGAGGCTCTCACCCCAGGGTAAGGGGTGGGAGAACCGACCTCTAGATCGCTGCTGACTCCGAAACGACCTCGCCGGGCGTCGCCTCGTCGACGGCCGGGGTGTAGGTGTTCATCGTGAGGATGGCGTCACTCGGCGCGATCGGTGTCGTCGAGAGCGGCAAGCCGACCCCCCAGATCGCGAGTTGGTAGAGAGCGCGATCGAAGATGGACGGGTTGCGGTTGACCTGCACGGTTGTCGTCCCGTCCGCCTCGGTGTACGTCTCGACGAGTTGGTGCGTGTCCCCGCTGTCGGATTTACGCGTCTCGAACATCCCGTAGCGGGTGTCCTCACTTGCCGTGATCGGCTGACCGGCGTCTCGGTGGACAAGTGCGTTCTCCGCATCGAAGTTCGCGTAGACACGCAACGAGACGTGGCGATCGACCGACCGCTGGTCGCTCCCCTGTACAACGTTGACGTTCATGGCGTCGACACGGAGCTGCTCGGCCCGAATGTCGAGCGTGCTCGGAGATTCGTCTCCGGGGGCCTGTGCAACGATGTCAACCTCATCACCGCTCATGTCGAGTGAGCCGCTTTCGAGGCCGTCACCCGCGAGCACCAGGTCCCCACCGATTCCGTCCGTCACACGGAGCGTCGCCGGGTTCGAGGTCGGACTCTCTTTCGCCGAGATTCGGAACGTCTCCGTGAACTCGCCGCCGATATCGTTCGAGTACGTCAACCGCACGGTGTGCGTGCCGGCCGTCTCAGGCGTGAACCGAACGCGCTCGTTGTTCTGCGTAACGTTCAGTTCCGACCCATCAGGCCCGTACACCTGTGCGCCCTCCGTCGCACCGAAGCTGTCATCGGATGACCGAGCGACGATCCCGACGGACTCGTCAACCCCCGGCCGCAGCGTTGACACGTCGATCGCGTCGACGTCAGGAATCTCTCCCTCGAACGCCGGGTTCAGCGCCGACCCGCCGCCCTGCCCGATCGCTCCGGCCTGCGAGACCGCCCGAACGTCAACGTCCGCGACCGCCCGATCGTCCGGCACCGGGAACTCATCGACCACGACCGTATCGCCATCGTCGAGGAGTCCGCCTGATTCGACGCTCCAGTAGTCGTCGCTCAAGGTCCGGGACGAGCCGTCCTCATAATGCAGGATGACTGCCGTCGCATCCTCATCGAGCGCGTCCATGAACGGTACCTCACCCGAGAGCGCGCCATCAACGATATCGAAGTTCGGGGGGCCGGACTCCATCCCCTGCTCCATATCGGCGAGCGCCTGCTCCATTGCCGCGAGTTGGGCTTGGAGATCCTCGTCGCTGGCGTTCTCGACGCTTTCGAGTTCGCCCGTCAACTCTTCGACGCGGTATTTGAGATCTTGGTTTTGTTCGACGACATCCTGAAGGTCGTCCGCGCGCTCCTCTTGGATCGCACGTTCCATGTCTTCGAGTTGCTCGCGAAGCTCTTCCTCGGTCATGTCGTCCGGATTCTCTATCTCTCCCCGGAGCTCTTCGATCCGCTCTTCGAGGTCGGTGTTCGTCTCGAACCGCTCTTCAAGTTCCTCGAATCGGTCTTTGAGTTCCCCTTCCGTTAGGTCATCAAGGTTCAAGTCGCCAACGAGGTCGCGAAACGCACTCTCTAACTCGGCAGTCGAGTCGTTGAGCAGTTGATCTGCGAGATCTTGCAGCCGGTTTTCGTGCGTCTCGATATCGGGGTTGAGCCCGCCGCCGAACTTGTGGAGCTCAACCTCGATGGTTGCGTTGTTCGGATCGTCGTACTCGCTGAGATCAACCCGCTTTGGCTCGGTGCTGGCGTAGATCGTCCCATCGACGCTCTGTGCCAACTCCATGATGTCCTGTGCATCTTGGTCCTCGAAGTCGTCGATGCCGACGTCCGGTCCCTTGTAGCCCTGAAGGTAGATCTCAGACCCAGAGACGTCCGGGAAATACTCCTGACGATTCGGCTCTAGGTCAGTTGGATCGGAGCCAGACGGCGCAAGTCCGGGGTTGACGTATCCATCCCCGTAATCCATCTTGCTCATGTCGATCGGCGGGATGCCGTCCTGCTCGTGATGCATCTTCACCAGCGTTTTCGTCGCATTCACGCGATCCCGCATCAACGTGTCCTCACCCAGATACGATTGCAGCATTTCTGCTTGCTCGGTGAGTTGATCGGCCTCGTCTCGGAGCTCGCTCGTCAGCACGTCGGTCGCCTCCCCGACCTTGATCACGTATCCGGGAGCGTCACTTTCTGCAACCTCAACCATGTAGTAGCCATCCGGGAGGTCAGCAGTGGCGTAATCGTGTTCGTAACTCGCCGGCCACACGCCACCGGAGTACGCCTCCCCCGACGTAGAGGTCACGTTGTGATGGTCCATCGTCTCACCGCTCGGCCCGAGCTTCGTGATCGTGAACGTCGGATCGTCGGCGATCGCTCCGTAGTGCTCGCTCGTAACGCCATCACTCGTCAGCCCCATGTTCGCGCCCTCGGTCGCGTCCCACGCGTAGAGATAGACCGTCTCGCCGCTCTCGAACTCTAAGCGAGGTATGAGGTCATGTGTATCCGCCCACCCGGCGATCCCCATGTCGCCTTCGGTGTGTGCAGTCGGGTAGACGCCGTCCGGTTGGTCGCCGTCGAACAGATCCGTCAGATCGCCGTACGTAATGTCGACCTCTTGGGGCGGTCGGAAGTCCTCGGGTTCGACGTTCTCAACCTCGTCGAGAATCCGCTCGGCTTCTGCCTCCTTGTCCTCGATCTCGTCACTGACCTGGTCGACGTCGACTGACCACGCCTCGATCGTTGCGTTGTGGACCGGATCGCCGTTCTGATCGACCGCGCGGAGAAGCGGAGCGGTGTCCTCCCAGCCGTCAAAGGTGTAGGTGGACTCAGGAGAGGCATAGGGAGACTCACCAGACACAGCGCCGACGGCATCCGAGTGTGCAGTACTCGTCCAAATCTCATCCCCTGTCTCTGCGTCCAGCGCCTTTACCGTGTTGTCGTTTGACCCTGAATATACCACGCCGCCGTTCGGGGACGCAGACACAGTTCGAGCGCGAGACCCGTGGACACTCGATGACCAGATCGTATCTCCCGTCCCTGTGTCCAATGCATATATTTCTTCGTCAAAAGACCCCGAGTACACTACGCCGCCGGATGGGGACGGAGAGACCTCATACATATTTGCAAAATACCCCGGAGGGTTCGATGACCATATCTCATCCCCTGTCTCTGCGCCTAGTGCTTTTACCTCGCCGTCACTCGTTCCTATGTATACTACGTCGCCGGATGGGGACGGAGAGGCCGTATACACCGTGGTCGAATGCCCCGATGTCCAGAGCGTCGCTCCCGTCTCTGCGTCCAGCGCCTTCACTGTATAGTCCGATGACGCCGAGTACACTACGTCGCCGGATGGGGAAGAAGAGACTCCTTCCACCGTATCAGAGTGGGTATTCGATGACCAAATCTCATCCCCTGTCTCTGCGTCCAGCGCCTTTACCGTGTCATCGGCGGATCCTGAGAACACCACGCCGCCGGATGGGGACGGAGAGACCGAACTCACCCAATCAGAGTGGGCACTCGATGACCAAATCTCATCCCCTGTCTCTGCGTCCAACGCCTTCACAGTGTTGTCGTGGGCGCTTGAGTACACTACGTCGCCGGATGGGGAAGAAGAGACTCCTTCCACCGAATCCGAGTGTGCAGTACTCGTCCAAATCTCATCCCCTGTCTCTGCGTCCAACGCCTTCACAGTGTTGTCGCTTGACCCCGAGTACACCACGTGGTCGTCTGGTGATTCTGCTTTCACAGTCCCCTCATGTTCGCTCCCTCCAAACGGCTGCGTCCCGACGAACGCAACCCCACCAACCATCGACGTCACCATGAGCACGGAGAACACGACCGAAAAAGCCGATTCGCGATCGGGGCGCGGGAGATTCCGAACGTCGACGTCGACGCTCGTCGCGAGGAGCGCGACGACGCCAGCGACCGCGACCGGAGCGATCGTCTCGACGACGCCACCGAGCACGACGTCGGGCGTCCCGAGTCGGACCCATATCGCCGCATTCCACACGACGGGGACAACCAACACTGCGAGGAGCCCGACGGAGACGACACTACGCGTCCGGTCGTAGCGATCGAGCACGTCGAGTCCGGCGTACGCGAGCGTGACGAACCCGACGGCGACGATCCCGGTCGCCGTCATCCCGACCGTCTCGAAGAGCCACGCGGCGATCGGGTTGGCCTCGACGGCGAGTCCGAGCAGCGCAGCGGTGATCGCCAGGTCGGCGATCAGGAACAACAACGCGAACGGCAGCACGCGACGCGGAGTCAGTGAGCGAGCGATTCGACTGTTGGATACGATTTTTCGTAACATGGTTTGTGTGTGAAGTCAGCGATCGCCGGCTCCCGCCAGCGAACTCTCTGCGACCGATTCGCCGGCCGTGAGCCGGCCGATGACGTACGTGAGGATATCGATGTCCCGGTATCCGCCCGTCGTCTTCAGCTGCCGAACGAGTCGGCGGGCGTCCGCGATCTCGCGGTCGAGCGGGTCCGTCTCGATCCCGTCGACGATCTCCTCGAAGCTGCCGAGCAGCTCCTCCTTGCTGAGGTCGCGAGCGACGCCGCCGAGCACGAGATATCCGTGTTCGGGATTTACCCGCCACTCCGCGCTCGGAGCAGCGTCGTCGTCACCGAGGTAGGGCGACGGTGGCGTGTACTCCGACGGTGCCGTGAGCACGACCTGTCGGTTCTCGCGGTGTAGCGCGCCGGTGTGGCCGCCGTACAGCTCTGCGTCGTCGACGACCGCCCACGGCTCGCCGTCGACCTCGGCGCGCTCAGCGACGGTCTCAGCGTGTAGCCACGCGAAGAGCTCGGCGACCGACCCGCCGCGATCCGGCTCCTCGAACATCGCGAACGGACAGAGCATCGTCGCTCGGTCACTCCAGAGCTGTTTGAGAATCCACTCATCCTTTGAGGTTCCTCGCTCTAGATCGACGTGGAGGTGTGTCGACTCGTCGAGCGTCTCGCGCTCAAAGTCGTACGCGCCGTCGACGCTCGCAAAGTAATTCTCGCGGGGGTAGGGCGACTCCCGCGGGGTCGATCCACCGGTTGGAGATGTCTCTCGTCGGGTTTGAACCTGGGTCATAACTGTCGTGCGGCGGCTAGAACCGCGCTGCCGCTATCTATCCGAGAGCAGAATCGGCCCGTCGCGCGGTGCGACGCGTTCCGGCGGACGAGTCAGCGACCACATCCGACCGGAGCATGGCGGGCGTGCCGTCTGCCTCTCAGTCTACTCTAACTGACGCACGCACCCGGTATAAAGGTTGTAGCGACAACTTTCTCGGCGAGTCACTCGCGGGCGGGACAGTCAGAGAGGTGGGTGTCGATACCGACGCTCGCGACCGGCTCACGGCAGAGCGGGCAGGTCGGTCCCGGCGAGCTCGGAGGGTCGGGATCGCCGAAGCACCTCTTACACGGCCCGGCGCCCAGCGGGAGCTCGCCCCGGTGCTCAGCAACCCGCCATTTTCCCGGAGGTGACTGGTTACCGACCATGCACGCCGGCCGATCGGCGTCTTCAGCGAGTTTGTGGAAGGAATTTGCGCGGGAATTCCGGAAACACGCTGGCTCCTGGAGCGGGGGGCGGGTGCCGCCGCGGGGTGTGTCCATACTCATATCACAGCTCCTCCATGATGTCCTGCGCCCGGTCACGGCGGCGGTTCTTCTCCTTGATCTCCGCGACGGAATCGAGATCGAAGTCCACTTTCGCCGGGCGCTGCTGCGTCTTCTGAACGACGCCGCGCGACTGAAGCGCCGACGACGCCTTGCTCACGTCCGACGTCGTCGAGACGCCGAGGTACTCCGCGATGGTGTCGTAGTCGACCTCGCCCCCTTCTTCGAGAATCGCAGCGACGACACCCTTCACGTACCGCGGCGAGCACGTCGCGCCGTCCTTGGCGTCCTCGATGGCGTCCTGAACGACGTCCTCTTCGAGGAAGTCCTCGTAGTCGGTCGGCACGCTGACGCCACCGCCCTGTTCTTCGAGCCGCGACACCTCGGACTCCAACTCACGGACGCGCTCCTCGCGCTGTTCGAGCCGCTCTCGAAGCTTCTCGTCGGACGCCGCCGTGTCGAGCCCGAGGGCGTCGTTCATCCGCCCGGCCGCCTCGCGGAGTTCGTCCATGTTCTCGACGGCCTGCTCGTACTCTTCGAGGTCCGCCACGCGGTCTTCGAGGTCCGCCACCTGTTCGGTCTTCTTGCGGAGATCGTCGCGGAGCGCCTCGTTCTCCTGTTCGAGTTCCGTGATGCGGGCGTTCTTCTCGTCGCGGATCTCGTCGATCTTCGCCTGGAGTGCCTCACCCCCTTCGTCGCCGCCGGCCGACGACATCAACGCCTGCGAGAACTGCTCGGCCATGTCGGTCATGTCGCGCGCCTGTTCGAGCTCGTCGCGAAGCTCCTCGATGGTGTCTTCGCGCGCCTCGATCTCGGCCTCAAGCTGCGCGATGCGGTCCTGCCGCTGCTGTTCCTGCTCGGAGATCGCTTCGAGTTCCTCGACGAGATCGCCACCGACGCTCTTCAGGTCCGGCCGCTCGAACTCGCCGAGGTCCGGCGTCGCGCCGGCGTCGAACGTCCGCTTCCGCCGCACCTGAACGCGCTGAACGTCCGCTTCGAGGAAGTCCGCCATCAGGAACGCCTCGCCGTCGCCGAGGTCCTGAACGGCGTCGGCGCGCTCGGCGTCGATCACCCGGCGCACGACCTTCGTGTCGTTGTCCCAGGTGAGCCGGTGCCACATCAGCCAGTCGCACTGGGTGATGAAGTCCTTCTTGACGTCGGCCGGGCGCTGGCTGATCCCGCAGAGGCCGAGGCCGCGCTTCCGGCCGCGCTTCGCGACGCGGATCAGCATCTCGCCCGTCTCGTCGAGCGCGCCGCCCTCCGGGAGGTACTCGTGGCACTCCTCCAGCAGCATCAGGAACGGTTTGTTCAGCTTCTTCTCCTTGGTGAACAACGCCGCAGCGGTCTCGCGAACGAGGGCGTTCGCCTCCTCGTCGTTGAGGAACCCCGACACGTCGAGGATGATCGGTACGTTGTCTTCGAGGGCAAGCTCGGCGAGCTTCTCCGCGTGCTCTGGACCGACCTGGAGGTCGCACTCCTCGTCTGCTCCGACGTGGAGAATCTCGTATTCCTCTTTCAGCCCCCAGTATTCGCCGTCTGTGTCGACCGCGAGGACCGGGAAGCCTCGGTCGAGCAACTCCTCCACGACCACGCTCGCCGTGTTCGACTTTCCAGAGCCGCTCTTCCCGGTGATAAACCCGCGCCCAGTGAGGATCTCGACGATCGGCAGCGTGGTATCGCCGCTCTCGTCGAGCGAGATGTGGTCCTCCTCGGTCGTCATGGTTGTCTGTTGTGTCTCACTCGACATATCAGTCACCACTCGCGGGCGGTGTCGGATCGCTCAGCGTGATCGACGACGGAACCACCCACCGGCCGCCTCCCTCCCCCTCCGGTGTGTAGAGCGCGCCTCGCTCCTTAGCGAGGGCGTACAGTACCGGGGTGATGACCTCCGACAGCCACACCTCGGGGTCATCGTGCCCGGCGGGGTGGTCCGCGTAGAGGCCGGCGAGTTCATCGCGGGTCGCACGTCCCGCGACTATGAGCGTGTGGAGACACGCCTCGACGGCGTCTCGCTCGCGTTCGAGGACGTCGCCGTCCGACGGGAGGATCTGAGCGATATCCACCTGTTCCCCAGCGAGGGCGTCCGACAGCGGTCGTTCTGTGGCGGTATCGCTATCGGTATCGTGTTCGGTATCGGTGGTTCTGTCGGGAGAAGGGGCTTCTTCGGCATGTGGTTGTTCCGAGATACGCTGCTCGATGCGGGCTATCTCGCCACGGAACTCGTCGCGGAGACGACTCTCCACGTCGTCGAGCTCGTCGCGAAGCTCCTCGCGAAGGCGAGGCTCGCCGAGTCGCTCGCGCATGATCCGCGAGACCGACTTCCCTGTCTCCTCCGACTCCGCCTCGATCTCCTCGTGGAGGTCCTCCGAGATCCGGAGCGTTGTCTGTTTCATCGTGTTCGATTTGTATTTAGATCTACCTCTAAAGAAGTGTTCGCCTGCCAACTACACGCCAACATCCGCGCGCGTTTTGCGAGATTGATTCGAAAGGTAGTGCGTTTCGCGAAACGGCCTATCGTTTCGCAGTCGTGCGGTTCGGAGCATGTGTCTCGCGTTTCGCGCTCCCCGCTGCCGGAGCGGCGTACCCACTACCTATGCGCGCGCCGGTAGATCTGAGGCGATCGGCGGACACTACGGTGTCGCTTTTTCTGAGCGGTTCGGTGGGGCACACGACGGCACCAGTTGGAGAGCTATAGACGTCAGACGCTCAGAGGCGGTCTATGGACGGTATCGGTTTCGGTATCGTTATCGGTATCGGTTTCGGTACCGCTACCGATACCGCTCGAAGGGAGCAGCGTCAACGACTCTCGGCACGGATTCAGGACTAACGGTGCACGGGGTTGGTGAGCGCTGTCGCTCAAGAGTGTAGAAGTGAGCCCGCCCTGCTACGGCAATCGGACAGCTGTGTTTGCGTTCGTCGCGCATGGTGACCAACAGCGGCACACGCCGGCAGCGACGGGGTCACACGAGGAGAGACGTCTCTTTATGAAGAAGATTACGGTCGAATACGCCGCGTATTCGGTCGGTGGTTCTGTCGAGTCGAGTGGGATCCAATAACCTCGATCATTTTTACACCTATCTCTAACTGATCATGCCGCAGGCTACCGATTATTCGTTTTTGTTTTGCGTATTGGGAGGGCGCAGCAGGTACACATTATATTGTAATGTAACGCGCGCGCTTAGCTATGAGATTGCGAGATTACACTAAGGTATTCGCTTCAAATTTGTGGGTCCCCCGGGACACATAACCCCGCCCCTGATCACTCCTTATAGTCGATCGCCCTCCCCTCCATAGTGCCGAGATCGCGATCGTAGGTCGTTCTTCGTTTTCCCACGCCGATGCAGTAGAGCGTGTTCTCTTCTCTGATAAAGTATGAACGAAGATCGCCGGGTTTGCTTCGATATACCGTCACCGAGTCAATCTCTTTGACGATGGAGACACATTTCAGCAGGTCGCGATCCCAAAGGGTGAGGTCCTCTTCGATCTTGTCGATATCGTCCAGTACCCGCCTTTTCTCTTCATCTGTAAATATTGAGCGAGAAAGATCCTTCTGTACCCACTTCTCAACAAGTTCCACCGAGTCAACGCCCGCCACGCGTATTAGAGGTCGAGTAAGTCCCGCATCTCGTCAGTCGAACACGTCTCTTCTTCTTCCAGATCGATCTCAGAGACGCGTTCTGAGAGCGTGTCGCCGTTGCCAAGGACGACTCCATCAGGTTCTTCGTCGTGTTCAACCGCCATACACCACCTTCGTTGCTGGAGGGATAAGAATGTATCCCAGAGAGGGATATACCTGCTTTGCTAGAGCTGTCGCTTCACCCGAGGGCGACTGACTCGTTTTGATATCGGGGCTTAGTCCCCTAGAGCACCCTCGACGGCGGTCGGCGAGGGAGGAGCGCCCCGCTGTCGCACTTCCGGTGTGCTGCGAGCTGTACCCGAGGGCGTTTCACCCCCGAACACCCGGACATTCCACGTATAGTATTGGGTATGTGCGGCGCGTCCGCCTTCGGCGCGGATCGCATCGCCCCGATCGGGGAGGTCAACCTCACCGGCACCTGGCGTGTCCGCGGGCTCGTACACGTTCGCGACGCCCGGGCCACCGTCGACGCGCCGCAGGTAGCCGGCCTCGGCGAGCTCGGCGAGGACCCGCCGAACCTGTCGCCGGGTGACGTCGACCGCGTCGGCGACGTCGCCGATCGTGAACTCGCCGCCGAGGCGGCGGTACTCCCGTGCGACGGCAGTCGCGGTGTCGCTCCAGGTCTCGACGACCTGCCCGCGACCGACGACGGGGAGATCGTCCCGCAGCGCCGAGGTCCGCGCGACGACGGTCGCCCCGCTGTCACCCCGCGCGAACCGGAGGATCGCCTGCGTGGTTTGGTCATCGCGCATGTGCTGGAGGTAGGTGTTCGCGAGCGGGCTGCCGTAGTCGAGATCGGCGCCGCGCCCACGGTCGCGGTCGGTGTTGACCTCCTCACCGGCGAGCGCACAGAACCGTTCGATCGCGTCGTCGCCGTAGTGCTGCGACCCGAGGACGGCCGCGAGGCGGTGGTCGCCGAGGTCGTTCGACCCGGTGACGTTGCCGTAGTGATCCCACGCGGAGACGACGTCGTCGAGCCGTGCGTCGTCCTCCAGCACCTCGCGGACGCCTTTCGTCGTGATCGCCGCGGGACGCCCGACCTCGACGGCCTCCTCGCCGCGCTGGCGTGGCGCGTCGATCCCGGCGTACTCGTCGGCGATCGCCTCTAAGAGCGCGGCGTCGCCGTCGGTGTCTTTCGTCTCGGGATCGCCGGAGTAGGGCCGCGGCCGGTCGTCCGCCTGTAGGACACGGAGATCAAGCGCCTCCTCTAGGAACTCCGCGCGTTCGCGAGCGGTGTCGTGGATGTCGTCGGTGTCGACCTCCTCGCCGAGCGCGACGGACCACAGCGGCGCGCGCCCGGTTGCGTCGAGCCCGACGAGCGGCACGTCCTCGCCGGCAGCGTCGGTCCGTGCGGGCGGCGTATGAAGCCGTGCGCCGTGTCCATTCCGGTCGAGGACGGTCCGCGCACGCTCGCCCGTCTCGGCGACGTCGACGACGGTCCCGTCGGTCGCGTCGGGGTCGAACGCCCACTTTGAGGTATGGACGCGCTCCGGCTCCGGCTCAACGACGGCACCGAGGATGTGGTGCGCGTCGGGGTGTGCGTAGCCGTCGTCGGCCCACGCGGCGAGCCGCCGGCAGCCCTCCCCACCGCCCCGCAGCGCCGTCACGGCGGCGTCGAGGACGGCCCGGGCGCCCTCGCGACCGTCGCGAGCGGCGTCGGCAGCGTCGGCGACGAGCGCCCGCAGGTCGTCCGCCACGGGCAGCGTCTCGGCGTCGACAGCGTCGGGCGTCGGAGAGACGAGCCCGCCGTCCGTCGCACGCTCCAGCGGCTCGCGGACGGCGTCGTCGGCCCACCCGGCGAGCCCGGACGCCGGTTGCTGGACGTCGACCGCACCGATCGCGGCGACGAGCTCGTCGTAAGCCTCGGCGGGATCGGCCTTCCCGTCGACGACCGCCGCCAGCGGCTCGCGGAGACTGAGCGCCTCCAGGGTGTCGCGGTCGACCTCGGTGAGGATCTCCGCGGCCTCGTCGCGAGCGTCGAGGAGCTCCTTTGTCCGGCCGAGCGTCGCGATCGCGTCGTCGACGCCGGGGTCGGCCTCGGCGGCGCGGCCGTCGAGCCACGCCCGGACCCACCCGTCGGCGGCGAGGTCCGCCTCCAGCATATCACGGCGGTCGTCGACGTCCTCCCGGAGGCACCCGGCGAGCCACGTCGCGAAGTCCTCGGCGGTCTCGCCGAACTCGGAGACGAACGCCTCGCCGGGGAACTCGTCGAGGACGACGGCCCGCGGCTCGGCGTCGACACTCCCGTCCGCGGCGCGGGAGAAATGCGTCCGGACGCTCGCGACGTGAGCGTGTATGTAGCTCCCGACGAGGAGATCGGCCGCCGCGTCGGCGTCGGTGACACGGTCCCACCCCTCGCCGTATTCGCACCGATCGCCGTCCTCCTCGTGGTCGGAACACGGCAGCGGCGCACCAAATAGCCCCTGCGCCTGTTGGTGGATCTCTCGCGGCGTGTAGCCGAGACGCCGGGCGACGTGGACGGCGAGCGCCCACGCGACGCCGTGGTCGCCCTCGGCGGTGTCGCACGTCGGCCGGTCAAGCTCGGGTGCGTCGCCGTCCGCCTCGGCGTCGTCGAATATATCGCTCGCATCGACGTCGTCGGCGTCCGCCTCCTCCAGCTCGTCGAACGCGGCGGACAGGATCGCCCACCGGTCGCGGAGCCGCGTCTTTCCGGCCTCGCGAACATGAGAGACGGCGGCGGCGAGGACTCCGTCGCGAACGCGCTCCTCGGAGAATACGGGGAGGACCTCGGCGTCGACGCCCCAGCGGTCGGCCTTGTCGAGCGCCTGCGCCTGAAGCTCCTTTCGCGGCGCAAGGTACGACAGCGGCCTGTTTCTCGCCGTTTTGACGGTGCCGGTCGTTTTCCCGGTCGCCGGCAGCGCCGTGACGACGGTCGGCGCGTCGTCGTCGGCTGTCGCCTCGCCGAGGAGCGCCTCGACGTCCTCACGGGCGTCCTCCAGCGCGTCGGGGTCGACCCCCTCGACGTCCCGCGCGTCGACGAGCTCGTCGCTCGGCGGCAGCTGGGGCGTTATCTCGCGGGCGCCGTCCTCGGCCGGCTCCCAGCGGGGGAGCGGCGCGCCGTACTCCTCACGGGCGAGGCCGTACGCGTCGGTAAAGTCGGACCCTTTCAGCACCTCGCGAGGGTCGTTGAGGAAGCCGCTGTCGAGCGCCACAAACCGGAGAATGTCGACGACACGCATTGAATCGGCGTCCCAGATCGTACCGCTGTCGAACACGAGGACCGACTCCCCGCTTTCAGAGTCGCGCCACGCGGGATCGAGCGCCCGGACAGCCTCGCCGGAGACGTCGTCACCGGTCGCCGTGATCTCGGTCGCGAGGGCGTCCTCGTCGAGGTGGAAAAACGAAACCTCGCCGATCACGTCGAGGACGGCGTCGAATTCGGCGATCGCGTCGGTCGTCGTGTAGTATTCGGGAAGCGGGGCGCCGTACTCCTCGCGGGCGAGGGTATAGGCTTCGGGGTATTCGGCGTCGAGCGCGTCGTCGCACGCGCCGACGAGCCCCTCCTCGACGGCGACAGCGCGGACGACGTCGACGGCCTCGCCGGTCGCGGGACACGCGAAGCGTTCGGGGGCGTTCGCGGCGGCGTCGAGGTCCTCGACCTCGTCGGGCGTCACACGGCCGGCAGCGTCCCACGCACGACGGGGGTCGACGGTCGCGCCGACCTCTCGCGGGTCGTCGCGCCACTCCTCGCCGTCGTCGTCCTCGTCGTCGAACCCGCCCGCCGGCTCGCGGCCGGGATCGACGTCGTACTCCTCGGAGATGTGGTCGAGGAGCTGGTTATACGCGCCCGACGGCAGCGCCCGGTACGTGGTCCCGTCGTGGTCCTCCCGATTGTGGACGACCCCGCCGGTGTCACTATCACGGCGGACGAGCTCGTCGTCGTCGACGAGGCCGTCCTCGACGGCGACACCGATAAGACCGCGGTACGGGACCGGGTCGTCGTCCGAGACGTAACTCTCGTCTTTTGCGTGTTTCCATGCTGTAAAGACCTCGTCGTCGTCGAGGCTCCCGTCGGGGGCGTCGGCGCGACGTTCGTCGGCCTCGACCAGGATGTACGTAAGCGCGTTGTAACTAACTCCATACTTGAAATCGGTCGCGAGCTCGTCGTCGTCGACGACAAAGTAATTCTCACTTTCACCGTGGTGTCCGAGCGGGTTCTTCCCACGGTCACCCTCACTTAGGCCTGTGACGTCGGTAATGTCGAGGTCGAATAGCGCCGACCGGCCGTCGGAGGACGAGACCGTCGACGTGTCTCGGTCCTCGGTGTCGTCCCGCGAGGAGCTGCTCGACGGCTCGGTATGGGCCGGGTGGTCCGTCGCACGGACCGCGGCCGCGAGGACGGGACCGAGGTCGCCCCCCCACTCGATAAGGTAATCGTCGAGGTCGACCTTCGAGAGACCGGGCCGCGGCAGCTCCGCGATCCGCGCGTCGACGCCGGCCTCGGCGAGGAACGCGCCCGTCGAGACGGCGCCTCGGAGACCCTCGCCGTACTGGGGGAGTGTTAGCCGGTCGTTTTCGTCGATCGCGGAGGAGGGCTCCTCGGCGTCTTGAACGACATAGACTCGGGGGGCCTCATACGCCTGTAGGACGTCGAGGAGGTCCTCACGGTCGCTTTTCTTGAACGTGGTCGTAACCGGGGAGAGGGCTGGGATCCCGTTTTGGTGGGCCGTGATCGCGTCGGCGATACCCTCGGTGATTATGACCGGCTCGCCCTCGCGGACGGTGTCGAGACCGTAAATCGGCTCCTCGACGACGACCTCGTCGCGGGAGACCGCGATCTTGTGGTACTTTGCTGGGTCGTCCTCCTCACCGTACCGGCCCGCCCAGTCGGCCGGGTGGGCCGGGTCGAGGGCCCGCGTAATCGCGAACACGGCGCGGCCGCCCTCGTCGAAATACGGGAGGACGTACCGACCGGACCACGTCGCCGAGAGGTTCCCGTCCCCCCACTCGCGAAAGAGGCCCGTCGCGAGGATCGTCTCGCGGTCGTATCCTCGGCCGTGTAGGTAGACGAGGAGCTGGTCTCGGGTGTCGGCCGGGGCGTAGCCCAGCCGTTTCGTGTCGATCGTCTCCTCCTCCCAACCCCGGACGTCGCGGTAGTAGTCCCGGGGCGTCGCGTGCTCGACCTCCTCGGGGAGATCGGCGTCGAGCTGCCGGGAGAACCAACCGATCGCGTCGTCGAACGCCTCGACCGCCTCCTCCTCGGTGGTTTGGTCGGTTTTACCCTGGGGGTCGTCGTCGGGAGAACCGGCTCCTCGGGATTCCATATCGGCCGGTTCCGGCGGTTCCGGGGTTTCGTCGGCGAGTCGGACGGTGTCGAAGGCACCGCCGGTGTCCTCCTCGACGAGGGTCCCGTCGTCGATCGCGGCCTCAACGGCGTCGTACGCGGCGCCGATCTCGACGTCTCGCGCGTCGGCGAGCGCCTCGGCGACGGTGCCGACCGGCGGGTCGTCGAGCTGCGCGAGGAGTCGGCTCCAGGCGTCGCGACCGAGGTCCGTCACGCGGCAACACCCCCGTTTCCGGTGGCCGGAGCCAACGGCTGAAGTTTAGAATCTGAAGCCGCCCCACCGCACGGCTTTGAACTAAAAGTTCCAAGCCGGAGGAGGGATTTGAACCCTCGACCTATTCCTTACGAAGGAATCGCTCTGCCAGCTGAGCTACTCCGGCGCTCACTCACACGTATCCCGAAGAGGAAAATAAGGGTTCCGAAACGGAGGCACGCTGTCGGGTCCTCTCGTGTGAGGGGGACACACGATCGCCACACGACCGGTCCGGAGTCGTCGACGACGACCGACGGACGATCGCCGTCCACCACCAACCCGTTTTTAAACATATATGACGTATTATATCGCGAATCACGCCACCGATCGAAATATAATATGACGTATATAAGGACAAAACCTAAATAGTAGCTCGGACTTCGATCGGACATCGACAACACCACTCGCGTGCCGAGACGGCGGGGATCGACTCCCTCGGTGGTGTCTGCCCGGTCGGAGCCCGTACCGGGCGAGCGGTCACGTCGGCGGGGACTCCCCACGCCCCGCCGTCGTCGACCGATTCACTGTCGCGATCCATCGCGGCCGACGTGATTCACGTCTTCGACGTGCCACGCGCCAAATCGCCTCTGGTCCGACGGTCCAACCGGCCGCGACCTCTTGTCATGTGACGGGCCCCACACCGACCGACCCGGCCTCCCTCCGGGTGCGGTGGGCGGTTTTCTCGATCCGTCGCCGAGACGGATGGACGACCTCACCGACGAGTCAGCCGAACGTCCAGTCGGACGTTGTACTCGTGGGGCGCGTACGAGCGAACGACGTGTTCGGTCTCGACGTCGACGTCGTACGCCTCGCCGGCCGCCTCGCGGATCGCCTCGATGCCGGGTCCGAACGGGTCGTCCTCGTGTTGGATGTCGTAGTAGTGAACGAGACACTCCTCGCCCGCCAGCCGCACCGCGGTGTCGAGGAACTCGTCGGCGGAGTGCGGGAGGTTCATCACGAGCCGATCGGCGGTGTCGGCGTACTCGTCCGCGACCGCCCGGACGTCGCCAGCGATCGCGGTGATCCGATCGGCGACGCCGTTCCGCTCGGCGTTCTCCCGCAGGTACTCGATCGCCCGTTCGTTGAGGTCGCAGGCGACGACGTCAGCGCCGCGAGCAGCCATCGGGATGGCGTAGGGGCCGACGCCCGCGAACATGTCGATGACGGTCTCGCCGGGCTCGACCGTCTCGACGATCCGGCGTCGTTCGGTCGCGAGCCGCGGCGAGAAGTACACCTCCGCGACGTCGAGCAGGAACTCGTGACCGTACTCGCGGTGGACGGTTTCGGTGCCGTCCCCGGCCAGCACCTCCCACCGACGCACGCGCAGTTCGCCCTCGATCGGCGAGGCGCGATTGATGACGGTCTCGCAGGGGACGTCCGACGCCATCACCGCGTCGGCGATCTCGCGGGCGCGGTCCTCGTCGTCCTCGTCGATGATGACGAGCTCGCCGAGCCGCTCCAGCGACGGCTCGTCCCCGAGTATCTCGGCGGGCGTGCGCGGCCGGTCGCGCTCGTCGGGGTCGCGCTCGACGACCCGGTCGCGAAACGCCGCGGGAACCGCGCTCGGCTCCGTCACGGGGAGGTAGATGGTGTCGTCGACGACGTCGATCTCGTGGTCGCCGTCGAGGACGCCGGCGTCGGCGAGCCGCGTCCGGACGGCCTCGCCGCGCTCGCGATCGACGGCGACACAGGGAACGCTCATCGGTGGAGACAGGCGGCCCGCCCGATAAAGCGTGACGCTTCGGGGGCGAGCACGCCTCGCGTCGCATCCGGACGGTCGATCGCTACTCCGTCGAGACGTACGTCTCCAGTCGCGTTATCGCCCGTCCGTCTCCGCCGAGCGCGAACACGTCGACGTACCCGAACAGCTCCGCGCCGTCGGCGTCGAGCAGTCGCCCCCGAACGGCCACACCGGTGCCGTTCGTGTACACGCGGTCGACGACGTGGTCCGTGTCCGTCATCGGTCGCTCGTCGCGCATGAACGCGACGAACCGGTCGCGACCGTCGAGCGTCAGGTCCGGACGGTCGTGGACGAACGCCGGATCGAGGAGGTCGATCAGTCGGTCGTACTCGTCGGCGTCGATGGCCTCGTAGTACGCGCGAACGGTTCGTTCGGCTCGGACTCGATCCGTTCGACAGTCGGTACCGTCTCGGTCCACGGGACCCTCCATACCCGGCCTCGGGTCCGGGACGCCAAAAGCGGGCGGATCGATCGGCCCATCGGACGCCGGGGCGGCCTACGCCGCCAGTTCGTTGAACTCGGCGGCCGACGTCCGCGTCCCCTTCGAGATGACGACGTCCCCGACGCTGAGCGTCGTGTCGATGTCGGGGCCGACCAGCCACCCCTCGTCAGGGCGGCGGATCGCGAGCACGCTCGTCGAGACGTCGGTCGTGGGAACGCCGCCGGCGACCCGCGTCCCCGCGAGCTCGCTTCCCTCCCCGATCGTCGTCCGAGTGATGATCTCGTCGGACTCCTTGACGGCCATCTCGACGACCGGATGGACCTCCAGGTCCCGGACCACGCCCTCGGTGATCTCGAGTGCGGCGTCGGAGATCTCCTCGGTCGCGACGCCGAGGTGGATGAGTCCGCGCAGGGAGACGGGGTCGTCGGCCTCCTTTGCGGCGCGGAGCGTCCACGCCTCGAACCGCGACTGGAGCGCGTCGACCTCCACTTCGAGGTTGCTCACCTCCTCTGCCAACTCCTCGTTGTCGAAGAGGACGGAGCCGTACGCCAGATCGACTGCGAGTTCGGAGAGATTCTTCATCAACACGATGGAGTCGACCGCACGCTCCAGATCGTCGATCGCGGGGTCGTCCGGTTCGGCCGGATCGAACGGCTCGCCGATCAGTTCGGGGTGTAGATCCGAAACGCTCGCCTCGGGGCCGCGAAGGAGGACCACGTCTTCGCCCTCGATCCGGGTGTTCGGACCCGGATTGAGGATCCAGTCGTCGTCGCGACGGATGGCGATCACGCGGACGCCGGTCTTCGACTCCATGTCGATGTCCTTCAGCGTTCGGCCGGCGTACACGGAGTCGACGTCGACGGTCCCGCGGACCAGCGTTTCGACGCCCTCGGAGAGCGCGCCGCGCATGGCATCCGGCAGCCCGATCTCCTCTAACACGATCTTCGCGATGTCGCCGGCGGCGTCGGACACCTTGTCGGCGGCGGCGACGACCCCGAGCACGGGTGCGAGTTTCTCGGCCTCGTTGGGGTTCCGAGCGGCCAGCATCAGGCTCATCCGTGCCCGCATCTGGAGGACGTCCATCTTGTTCTCGAGCTTGATGACCTCCTGTGCCACCGTGGGGCTTCCGTGGAGGACCGCGGAGTACGACAGATCGATGAGCAGTTCCGCAGTGTCTTTCATCTCAACGAGCAGATCCTTGACGCTCGCGGGCTCGTATGTGACCGTCTGCGGTGGGTCCCGCCCCTCGAATCGTCCCATGTGGATCCACTCACCGGCTCCGAGTAAAAGACTTGTCACGGGGACCGTCGGTGGTCGTCGCTGCGGACCGCGTCGCCGACGAGGTACGCGGCGGATCCCGTCCCGATCCGATCGGCGGCACCCGGGTCGGTCCCAACGTCGGCACCCGGGTCGGTACCAGCGTCGACGTCGGTACCAGCGTCGGCGTCGACATCGACGGGCTCGGCGAGATCGACGAGCACGAACCATCGAAGCAGCCGGTCGGCCCGCTCCCGCCACGCGGCCTCCCAGTTCGGGTCCCGCGCTCGGTCGTGTCTCGGAACCGACTCGCGGGTCGCCTCGAACAGGTCGGTCGCCGTCACGGGATCCGCGTGCGACGCCGCCCGAAGGAGCTCGATCGCCTCCGGAGCGAACAACACGCCGTCGCGGAGCCCGTCCCGGATCCGCTCCGCCGTCGGCTCCGCGTCGGTTCGCGTGAACCCGCTCGGGGTCTCCGTCGCGAGTCCGAGCGCGCGAAGGAACGCGAGCCAGTCGTTCGCGACCTGCCGGTTCGGGAGGTCGCGCCGGTCGCGGAGTCGCGCACAGCAGTCGTCCTCGGTGCCGGGGACCAGAGGGACCGCCCGCTGGAACGCGGCGACTTCGCCGAGGTCGTCCGGCGGCTCCGGGACCGGCTTGAGTCGCATCAGCGGTAGCCGAACGACTCCGCGAGCAGTTCCTCGTCCGTCTCGCCGGCCGTGTACACCGGGCCGTCGACGACGTCGACGGTCACCTTCGCGGGCGCGAACACGCTCTCGGGCACCGAATAGAAGTCCCAGTCCGACTCCTCGAACACCTCGAGGAAGGGCGTTCCGTAGTCGTCTCTGACCGTCGAGACGATGCGGTCGAACCGGTCGTCGTCGCGCGCGACCTGGAGGTGGACCTCCCCGCCGTACGCCAACGCATCGTTGGTCCGCCCCATCGCGACGTCCTCGTCGCGCGTGACCGGAGCGATCGGCGCGGATCCGGACGCGTGGAGGACGTCGGTCGGCTCGTAACCGATCTCGAACAGCCGGAAGACGGCGAGCTCGGCCGCCCGTGCGGCGGTCGCCACGGAGCCCGCGGTCGAGCCGGTCGCGTACGTCGGGAGGAACACGCCCTCCGGATCGACCTCCGAGAGCTCGGCGACGTGTTCGGCGACGGTCTCGTCCGGCAGCGACGTCGACTCGACGGTCAGCGTCGCGAACTCCGAGGAGTCGTAGTAGCCGATCCGTTCGAACTCCGTTTCGCGGCCGACGAGCGCGCGGGCCGGCCCGGAGCCGAGCCCCTCGAAGCCGTTCTCGAACGCGAGCTCCCAGCCCGCCTTCTGTGAACACAGCAGCGCGATCGCGGGGTGATCGGTGGACAGTTCGACGTACCCGCGCGGCGAGTCGGCGACAGATCCCATCCGGGTGCGGACGTTCGCGAGCCCGGCGGTCTGTATCTCGGCCAACAGCAGTCCCGCCTCGACGCCGCCGACGGCGTCCACCCCGAAGTCGACGACGGTCGCTCCGTTGTCGAGTTCGTAGCCGACCACGTCGAGCTCGCCCGCGAAATCGAGCGCCTCGTCGACGAGCTCGATCGCGGTCCGGTTGATGCTCTCCATACCGTCCCTGCGTACTCCGTGCGTAAGGGGTTTTTCAGTCGATGCGACCGCGAGACCGGCTCGCACGCGGCGACGAGGCGATCCGGGAGGGGCGGAACGCGGCTACCAGAACCCGCCACCGTTCGGGCCGTCGGGACCGTCGGGGCCTCGCGGGCCCGATCGACGGGGGTCCGGATCGATCGCGACGAGTTCGGATTCCGAACGGGGATCGACCTCGCGACCGTCCTCGTAGCGAACGAAAGAGAGGTAGAAGGGCTCGCCACAGCCGGGGTCGTTCTCCCGATCGGAAGCGTCCGTCTCTCCCGTATCAGGACCAGCGTCCTCGCTCCCGACGGGCGAGACACCCCGCTCCGGATCCCACTCGACGCCGTCGCTCTCGCCGCAGACGAACCTGACGCCGTCGGCGGCGGCGTCCTCGAACGGCTCCGTCGGCGCGACGTATCGCCAGCCCTCGAACGGGTACGGCGTCACCGCCTTGTCGGCGAGGTAGCCGTGGCGATCGAGTTCGACGAGCGTCCCGCAGTGCGGGCAGTAGTAGGTGACCGGAAACGACATACGGATCGTACGGGCCGAGCCGATAAACGATCGTCGGCGACCCCGACGTGAGCCTCCTGATCGCGTTCGGGGTCTGCGTTCGGGGTCTGCGTCCGGGGTATACGCCCGAGGTCTGCGTCCGGGGTCTACGCCCGAGGTCTGCGTCCGGGTCGTCCCGGTGGTTTCAGGACCGTCGCATCCGAACGGGCGATATGGAACTGTTCTGGCATCGACGGGACCTGCGTATCGCCGACAACGTCGGTCTCGCGGCGTCGTCCGAGCGAGACGCGACGGGACCGGTCGCACCGGTCTTCGTTCTCGACGACGACGTGCTCGCACACGCGAGCGACGTCCGGGTCCGTCGACTCCTCGACGGTTTGGCCGCGCTTCGGTCGCGGTACCGCGCTCGCGGCAGCGATCTCCTCGTCGCCCGCGGGGATCCCGGTGACGTTCTCCCCGCGCTCGCCGACGGACTCGACGCCGACCGCGTCGTGTGGAACAGGGATTACTCGGGACTCGCCCGCGAGCGCGACGCCCGCGTCCGCCGGGCGCTCGACGACGCCGGAACTCGCCGCGAGACCCATCACGACGCCGTGGGGCACGAACCGGACGCCATCCGCACGAACGCCGGCGACCCGTACTCCGTCTACTCCTACTACTGGAAGAAGTGGCGCGACCGCGAGCGGGGCGCGCCCGCGCCGACGCCCGAGGAGTCCGCGCTCGCCGCGGCGTCGAGGCTCGCGGACGCGACGACCGTCCGGTCGGAAGCCGGGTTCGAGGTCGGCGTCGGAGATCTCCCGACGCCAGCGGCGCTCGGCTTCACCGACCCGGCCGTCGATCTCCCGCCCGCCGGGACCGACGCCGCCCGGGAACGCCTCGACGAGTTCCTCGACGACGACGTGTTCTCGTACGAGACCGACCGCGATTACCCGGGACGCGAGGGAACCTCACGGCTGTCGACGTACCTCAAGTACGGCGAGATCGGGATCCGTGAGGTGGACGCCGCGATCGAGCGCGCGATGGCGGCCGCGAACGACCGTCCCGAGGCGGACGCGGTCGAAAGCGTCGAGGAGTTCCGGGCGCAACTCGCGTGGCGGGACTTCTACATACAGGTGCTGTATCACAATCCCGAGGTCGTGACGGAGGACTACAAGGAGTACGAGGCGGGGATCGACTGGCGCGACGACCCCGAGGAGATCGCGGCGTGGAAGCGCGGCGAAACGGGGTATCCCATCGTCGACGCCGGGATGCGACAGCTCCGCGAGGAGGCGTACATGCACAACCGCGTCCGGATGATCGTCGCCTCCTTCCTGACGAAGGACCTGCTCGCCGACTGGCGGCACGGCTACGACCACTTCCGGGAGCGGCTCGCCGACCACGACACCGCAAACGATAGCGGCGGCTGGCAGTGGGCGGCCTCGACCGGCACGGACGCCCAGCCGTACTTCCGGATCTTCAACCCGATGACGCAGGGGGAACGCTACGACCCCGACGCCAAGTACATCGAGGCGTACGTCCCGGAGCTCCGCGGCGTCGCCGCCGACGTCGTTCACGGATGGCACGAGCTCTCACCGACTCAGCGCGCGAACGCCGCACCCGACTATCCGTCGCCGATCGTCGACCACTCCGAGCGCCGTGAGGCCGCACTGGCGATGTTCAAGCGAGCACGCGGAGAGGACCCGGCAGCGTGAGCGCGGAGCGCGTCCGACTCAGTGGCCAGCGTGCCCGCCCCCGAGCGGCTGGTAGTGCGGAAGCTCCGGGTGCGGGAGGTGGACGCCGAACGACATCAGCCCGTGGGCGAACAGCACGTAGCCGAGCGCGACGAAGGCGACCCCCAGCAGGCGGTGAACGCGACGTCGATGGACCGCGTCGACGGAGCCAATCACGGTCCCGTACGCGAACACCGCGGGGAACGTCCCGAGCCCGAGCGCGCCGAGCGCGACCGCGCCGACGACCGGATCCCCCATCGCGAACGCGTAGAGGAACGCCGGATACAGGATCGGACACGGCAACAGCCCGTGGAGCCCGCCGAGCGCGACGATGCCCGGCCCGGAGGCGAGGCGACTCACGCGCTGGGTGAGCCACGCGACGAGCCGGGACGCGGGGGCGATCGACACCGGAAGGCCGGGTGCGGCGTTCCCGAGCACGTATCGAACGCCGAGCGCGACGATGATCGCGCCGACGCCGATGCCGACGAACCCGCGGATCGGGTCCGCAACGGCGACGAGCGTGTCGGTTCCGACGAAGACGACGCCACCGATCGCACCGAAGACGGCACCGATAGCCGCGTAGCTCACCGTTCGGCCGAGGTTGAACAGGGCGTGCTGTCGGACCTCGTAGGTCGTCAGGTGGCCCCGGGAGTCCGAACGCTCCTCAGCCATCTCTCCGGCGTACACCGTGACGAGCGGGCCACACATCCCGATACAGTGCGCGCCGCCGAACAGCCCGATCACCAGAAACAAGAGGAGGTCGACGCGCAGTAGGGAGTCGATCATATCGCTCTCTGAACGAAGGGGAGACGGCGTAGTAACGCCTCTGGTATGCGACCCGAACGACCGGGGGCGGTCGCCGGTCCGGCTAGCCGGAGACGGTCGTTTTAACGATGCTAACCGGTGCGGTCGACATGCGAGAGACGCGCTCGGTGACGGAGCCGAGCATTCGACGGTAGTCGCCGGGACGGTTCTTCGAGCCGATGACCGTGAGGTCGATCTCCTCGTCGTCGATGTACCGGAGGATCTCCTCGTGGGGCACGCCGTGGATCACCGCCGTGACCGTGTCGACGCCCGCCTCCGCGGCACGCGTCGCGACGTCCTCGACGGCGACGTCGCCGAGGTCCTCGAGCGTCGACTCGGCACCTTCCGCCTCGTCCACGAACTCGTCGCCCGAGTACGCGTTGACGATGTCGCTGTCGACGACGAAGAGCACGTGTAGCGTCGCGTCGTACCGATTCGCGGCGTCGATCGCGTGATCGACCGCCCGGTCGACGCCCTTCGTCCCATCGGTCGGCAGCAGGATCCGATCGTACATATCTCGACGTTCGGTCGATGACCTGTTAAAACGATGGGACGTCGACGATCAAGCCCCGAATCGGGCCCGGGTGGTCCATCGAGTTGCACGACCATATAAACGTTTTCGGCAACCCTTTTCCTCACCCATGCTAAATGTTACCATGAATAGAATGTTCGAACGCTTCTCGAGCGGCTACTACCTGGGGGAACTGTACGTGGAACCTCACGACGTCGACCGCGCCGTCATGCAGCGGGCCGACCACGAACACGTCACCGAGCAACTGTACGCGGACGGAACGGGGATCGAACGGCTCGACACCCCGCTCGTGATGAAACTCGACGCGGGCCACATCCCCGTCGAGGGCGACGACGGCGTTCCGACCGGGACGCTGGCAGTTCCCCGTGATATCGCCGACGAACGTCTCCCGGGCCGCCGGAACGTGTTGCTTGCGGACGCCGACCGCGCGGAGAACCTCCTCCGGTGGGAAGGGTGGGAGCCGTTCACGAACGCGTGATCCGCTGGCTGTGGCGCGATCAACGATGGTACCTTATCCCTCACTGTAGCGCGATTAACGACGGTACCCTTTAAGCGAACGCGCACGGGTCATGCGGTATGATCGACAGGCTGCTTGGTCGCGCCGAGCTGAAAGAGCGGATCGAGGAGCTGGAGGAGCGGAACCATCACCTCGAACGTCGCGCCGAGGCCGAAGCGGACCGACGGTCCGACGCCGTCGCAGACAAACAGCGCGTCGAGGAGCGCGCAAACCGCCTCGATGACCGGATCGAGGAGCTGGAGGATCGGATCTCTCGCGCCGAGAGCGACGCGGTGGACGTCGAGTTCCGTCGCGTGAGTGACGTCCGCGGCGATCGACTCGATGACGTGCTCGGACGCCTCCGGGCGATCGAAAGCGACGATCCCGAAGGGTTGCTCACTGCGTTCGTTCCCGACGACGACGCCGTTCCGACGAGCGTCTCCGACCGACTCGGGGACCGGAGTCGTCTGGTTCGGCGTGCCGCACCCGCCGTCGTCGTCACGGACGACACCGGCGTCGTCAGCGGCACGCTCTCGCCCGCGCTCCCGCCCGATCCGTTCGACGAGTGGGAGAGCCGGTTCCGACTGCGAGACGAGTGGTTCCGTCCGACCGGACGGTTCGCCTTCGCGTTGGTTCGCTCGGACGTTTTCGCGGTCGGAACGTACGAGGGCACCGAGCGGGTCGCCTTCGAGGGGTTCGTCTCGGACGTCAAGGAGGCGCACTCGAAGGGCGGGTTCTCACAGGGGCGCTTCGAGCGACGGCGCGAGGGCCAGATCGACGACCACCTGAAGAAGGTCCGGTCCGAGCTCGCGGCCGTTGTCGACGACGTCGACCGAACGATAGTCGTCGGCGAGCGGAGCGTACTCGGCGACGTCCGGGAGTACGCCGATCACGTCGACGTCTCCGACGCGACGGGAGCGCCGAGAGACGCCCTCTCGGACGCGTTTCGTGACTTCTGGACCGTACGGATCCACGCGATCTAGCCGATCGGGCGGAGGCGCTCCGGACGAGCCCGGCGGGTGCCGCCCGGACGCGAACGGACGGACTGACTACTCTCCGTTCTCGCTCCCGGCGGCGGGTGCGTCCTCGGGAGGCGATCCACGCGGCTCCTCGACCGACACCGGATCGATCCCTTTCCGATCGGCGTCGAACTCCGAGAGGACGTAGACGAGGCCGACCAGCATCGCCGCGCCGATCGGGAGGAGGACGAGCGGCGTGATCCCCGTGTATCCCCAGACGAGCAGGAGGAGCACGACGACGACGCCGACCGTGACGGCGTAGTACAGCTGCGTTCGTACGTGGTCGATCAGGTCCGCGCCCGTGAACGTCGCGGACAGCACGGAGGTGTCCGAGATCGGTGAGCTGTGGTCGCCGAGGATCGCCCCCGAGAAGATGACGCCGACCATCACGGCGACCAAGGTGTGGCCCTCGGGGCCGCCGCCGCTCATGGTCCAGGCGACGGGGATCGCGATGGGGGTCAGAATGCCCATCGTTCCCCACGAGGTCCCGGTCGAGAACGCGATGAAGCCGGCGACCACGAACACGAGCGCCGGGAGCAGCTCGGGCGAGACGGCTCCGACGGTCAGTTCGGCGACGTAGTCCCCGGTTTCGAGCGCGGAGATGACCTCGCCGATCCCCCACGCGAGCGCGAGGATCGACACCGCGGTGATCATGATCCCGAACCCGTCTATCGTGTACTCGGTCGCGTCGCCGACGCCGAACACGTCGTACAGCTTCCCGAGCAGGAATCCGGTCGCGACCATCGCGAACGAGCCGATCATCAACGCGGTTTCGTAGGCGGCACCGATCGCGGCGTCCCAGAGGGCTCCGCCGGCCGCCTCCGCGTTTCCGGTGAAGAGGTCGGTCGCGAACGCCACGGGCGAGAAGCCGCCGGTCCACAGCGCGGTCGCGAGGGTGACGGCGACCAGCGCCGCGACGGGGGCAAAGAAGTTGACGAGCCGCGGCGTCGACGCCGGGGGATCGCCGAGTTCGGTCGCGACGTCCTGCATCGGAACGGCCTCGTCGCGGGTCACCTTGCCGGTGGTCCACGACCGGTGTTCGGCGGTCAGCATCTCGCCGTAGTCGCGCCCCCACCCGACGACGACCACGACCATGACGATCGCGAGGATCGCGTACATGTTGAACGGGATCGCGGCGAGGAACACCTCGAACGTGCTCGGCCGGTCAGCGGCGGCGACGCCCGCCTCCTCGTACCCCTCGACGATGAGCGACAGCTGAAACGCGACCCACGAGGAGATCCCGAGCGTCGCGACCGGTGCCGCGGTGGAGTCGACGATGTACGACAGCTTCTCGCGGGAGATCCGCAGTCCGTCGGAGACGTCTTTCATCGCGGAGCCGACGATGGCGGTGTTCGCGTAGTCGTCGAAAAACAGGAGGATGCCGAGTCCCCACGCCGCGAGTCCGGCCTTCCGCTGGGTGTCGAGTCGCTTCATCGCCCAGTCGCGGACGGCGTACGTCCCGCCGAGGTTCCACACCATCGCGACGCCCGATCCGAGCAGCAGCGTGAACACGATGATCGTCGCGTGGAACTCGTCGGCGACCGCGGCGACGATCCACTCGAAGGTCTGGACGATCCCGAGCCCGCCCGTGTATATCACGGCACCCGACCAGATGCCGAGGAACAGCGACAACACCGCTTTGCGGGTGAGGATCGCGAGAACGATCGCGAGCAACGGCGGAACGACCGACAACGCTCCGAACTCGGACATGACTACGTACTGCAACGCGCAAATATATAAATAGGCATGGAGACGGCCACGCGCTGGCGGTTCTGTCGCCGGTTTATCGGTGCTTTCGGTGAGAAGCCGACGAATCGTCGATGGATCGACCGGGATTCCGACGAGTCGTCACGACCGGCGGATGGACGAATATCCGAACGCACTTACGTGGCTGTGACTCAGTACCGTGCAATGTCAGTACGAGTCGGAATCCTCGGTGCGACCGGAGCCGTCGGCCAGCGGTTTATTCAACTGCTCGACGACCACCCGACGTTCGATCTCGCGGCCGTGACCGCGAGCGCGTCGAGCGAGGGGAAGACGTACCGTGAGGCGGCCAAGTGGCGAGTCGACACGCAGATCCCCGACGACGTCGCCGGGATGGAGGTCGTCGCGACCGACCCCGACGCCATCGCGGACGCGGACGTCGATCTGCTGTTCTCGTCGCTCCCGTCGGGCGTCGCCGCGGAGGTCGAGCCCGCCTTCCTTGAGGAGGGGTACGTCGTCTCCTCGAACTCCTCGAACGATCGGATGGCCGAGGACGTTCCCCTTACTATCCCGGAGATCAACCCCGATCACCTCGGGCTCATCGACGTCCAGCGCGACGAGCGCGGCTGGGACGGGGCCTTGGTGAAGAACCCGAACTGCTCGACGATCACGATGGTCCCGACGCTCGCCGCACTCGACGAGTTCGGCCTGGAAACGGTTCACGTCTCCACGCTACAGGCGGTCTCCGGTGCCGGCTACTCCGGCGTCACCTCCATGGAGATCATCGACAACGCCATCCCCCACATCGGCGGCGAGGAGGAGAAGATGGAGACCGAGTCGCGGAAGCTCCTCGGCGGGTTCGACGGCGCGGAGCTCAGCCTCCATGACGCCGACGTCGCCGCCTCCTGTAACCGGATCCCGACGCTCGACGGCCACCTGGAGAACGTGTTCGTCGGACTCGACGCGGACCCGTCCATCGAGGACGTCCGCGACGCGATGGAGCGCTTCGAGAGCGCCGACCTGCACAGCTCACCGGACCAGCTGATCAAGGTGTACGGCGACGACGAGCCCGACCGCCCGCAGCCCCGCCTCGACCGGACGTACGCGGACGGAATGGGGATCGTTGCCGGCGGGATCCAGCGATCGGGTTCCGACTTCAAGTACAACTGTCTCGCACACAACACGATCCGCGGCGCGGCAGGCGCATCGATTCTGAACGGTGAACTGCTCGTCGAAGAAGGGTACGTGTAAGCGGGATCAGCGACCGCCGATCGAAGACGGCGTACGTTCTACTTCCCTTTGAAATCCGGCTCGCCGTCGCCCATGAACGCGGTCATCCCCTCCATGAGGTCCTCCGTGTTCATCAGGTGTCCGAACGCCTGCGCCTCGACCTCGAGGCCGGCCTCGTCGTCGGTTCGACCGGCGTGCATCGCACGCTTCGTGTAGCGCTGGGCGATCGGCGGGCCGGCGGCGAGCTGCTCGGCGAGCTCCCACGCTCGCTCGTCGAGCTCGTCGTCGGGGACGAGCTCGTTGATGAAGCCGTACTCCGCCAGCGTCTCCGCCTCGTAGCGGTCGGCGGTGAAGATTATCTCCTTCGCGCGTCCCTCGCCGACGATCCGGGCGAGTCGCTGGGTGCCGCCCCACCCCGGAAGCAGTCCGAGGTCGTGTTCGGGCTGGCCGAGCTCCGACCGTTCGGAGGCGATCCGAAGGTCGGCCGCGGTCGCGAGTTCCATCCCGCCGCCGAGACAGTAGCCGTCGATGGCGGCGATCACGGGCTTATCGGATTCCTCCAGCTTGCCGAAGGTCTGCTGCCCGTTCCGGGAGATCTCGACCGCCTCGAGCGGATCACCGCCGCCCGCGGCCATGCTCTGTACGTCCGCTCCCGCGGAGAAGGCGCGGTCGCCCGCCCCGGACAGGAGGATGGCACGGACCTCGTCGTCCGCGTCGAGCCGGTCGATCGCGTCGGCGAGCTCGTCGAGCAGCTCTCCGCTGATCGTGTTCATCCTGTGGGGGCGGTCGATCTCGATGTGGCCGATCCGCTCCTCGACGGAGACGGTGAGCGTGTCGTAGTCGGTTCCCGTATCGCCGTCCCCGTCCTCGGCCTCCGCGTCACCGCCGCGGAACCCGCCCGCCTGGGCGGCCGATCGCAGGTGGTCTGTCGCCTCGTAGCGCTCCTCGCCGGTCTCCTCGGAGAGCGCGTCGAGGACCTCGACGAGCTCGTCGAGTCCCTCGCTGTCGGCGAGCTTGGCGGGACCGTCCGGGAAGCCCGCACCGAGCATCACCGCCCGATCGATGTCGTCGACGTCGGCGACGTCGTTGCCGATCAGTCCGGCGACCTCGTTGGCCATCACCGCGAGCAGGCGGCGACGGACGTCCGCGTCGACCGCGTCGGTCGGGACCTGCGCGCCGCCGTTTTCGTAGTCGTAGAAGCCGGAGCCGGTCTTCTTGCCGAGCTCCTCGGCCTCGACCTTCTCGGCGAGCAGCGGGCACGGGCGGTAGGCGTCGCCGAGCACCTCGTGCATGTACTCCAGGACGTGGTAGCCGACGTCGATCCCGACCTGGTCGGCGAGCTCGAACGAACCCATCGGGAGCCCCATGTCGAACTTCGTCGTGGAGTCGACCGTCTCGATGTCGGCGTCGCCGGACTCGACTATCCACGCCGCCTCGTTCATCAGCGGGACTAAGATTCGATTGACGATGAACCCGGGGCTGTCCTTGCGTACGCGAACCGGCGTCTTCCCCATCGACTCCGCAAGCCCCTCGATCAGGTCGAGCGTCGCCTCGTCGGTGTGTGCACCGGAGATCACCTCGACCAGATCCATCCGAACGGGCGGGTTGAAAAAGTGCATACCACAGAACCGCTCCGGACGGTCCGTCACCTCCGAGAGCTCGGTGATCGAGAGGCTGGACGTGTTGGTGACGAAGATCGCCTCCTCGGGGGCGTACTCGACGACCTCCTCGTACACGTCCTGCTTGATCGCCATTTTCTCCGGAACGACCTCGATCACCACGTCGGCGTCGGCGAGCGAGTCCGCCAGGTCAACGTACGGCTCGACGCGGTCGAGCGCGGCATCGGCCTCCTCGTCCCCGATCCGGTCCTTCTCGGCGAGTTTGCCGAGCGACCACTCGATCTGGTCGTAGCCGTTCTGCACGAACTCCTCGTTGATGTCTCTCATCGCCACGTCGTAGCCGGCGAGCGCAGCGACTTCCGCGATGCCGTGACCCATGTTCCCGGCACCGAGCACCGTCACTCGTTGCACGTCTTCGAGCTCCATGTTCCACCGGTCGGAACCGTTTCGGTTCAACGTTTCCCTTTTTGAAACGAGAAACTCACGTAGAGTTGAATTCAATGCCGACGCGAAACCGACTTGCGGCTCCGAGCCGGAACGGGAAGCGATGGACGACGATGTCGAGCGGACACTCCGAGCGGACCCGACGATGGCGACGCTGATCGACCGGCACGGTCGACTGGCGGTCGAGCCCGCGGACGACGGGTTCCGCCGGCTCTGCGTGTCGATCGTCAACCAGCAGCTGTCGACCGCCTCCGCCGCCGCGATCCGCGAGCGCGCCTTTGCCGTTCTGGACGACGAGGTATCCCCGGAGCGAGTGCTCGCGGCGGACGCCGACCGACTCAGGGACGCCGGGCTCAGCGAGACGAAGGTGGCGTACCTTCGGGCGGCGGCGAGGGCGTTCGAGGAACGGGACCTGACTCGCGGGGCGCTGGCGGACGCGGACGACGAGGCGGTCGTCGCGGAGCTGACGACGATCACGGGCGTCGGCGAGTGGACCGCGCGGATGTATCTGCTGTTCGCGTTGGGAAGTGAGGACGTGCTCCCGCTCGGCGACCTCGCCGTCCGGCGCGGGCTCGAGGCGCTGTACAACGACGGCGAGGAGCTGTCGAGAGCGGAGATGCGCGAGATCGCCGAGGCGTGGCGACCGTACCGGAGCTACGGGACGCGGTACGTGTGGGCGGCCTACGAGCCGTAGCGGACCGTCGGCGACGTGCGACGTGAAATGGCGAACAGCCGGCGTCGACGGTCGATCGGGAGGTACGCAGGTTGCACGCGACGGCGACGCCGGACGCCCGCGAACCGTCGCGTGTCGGGACTCAGGTCACGGACCGGGATGGCTCGGTATCGTTTATAAACTGTGGACCGACCGTGGGAGGTCCACGGGGTGGGAGTGGCTGCCGCCGGCTACTCCTCGAGTCGTTCCGCGCTCTCGCCGCGTTCGGCGGGGTCGGCGTCCGCCCGCTTGCGAACGTCGACGCTGTAGTGTTCGAGGATGTCCCGACCGAGCAGCAGCGGGTACTCCATGTGGCCGCGGTCCTCGACGCTCGCGGTAACGGTGTGTTGGTTGCCGCCGATGCCGATGACCAGATCGACGACGGGGCGCGCTTTCCCGCCCTTCATGCTCCCGGATTTCACGCGCGTCATGCTCTTTATCGGGCCGGCACCGATCTCGGCCGCGAGCGAGGTGTCGATGCTCGTCCGGGTCGCTCCGGTGTCCGACTTCGCGAGCGCCTGCGTCGACCCCGAGGTTCCGGTGGCGACGACCTCCTCGATGTAGCCGATGACGGGCTGCTCGTCCGGCATCTGCTTCGGAACGGGCGCACAGGACGGCCGCGAGTCGTCGAGCGTCGCCGACAGTCGCTCGACCGTCTCGTCGTCGACCTCGCCGCCGACCGTCTCGATGGCGAGCCTCGCGATGTGTGGGGCGGGACTCCGACCGGTGGCCTCGAAGAGGCCCTTGAAGCCGGCCGTCGGGTTCACTTCGAGGACGTACCAGCCGTCGTACCCCTCGACGAGGTCGACGCCGGCGTAATCGAGCCCCATCACTTCCGCGGCGTAGAGGGCGGTCTCCGCCGCCTCGTCCGGCATGTCGTCGGTGGCGTCCTCGACTGCACCGCCGAGCGCGACGTTGGTTCGCCAGTCGCCCTCCGGCGCGTAGCGGTACATCGATCCGACGATCTCGTCGCCGACGGTGTACACGCGGAGGTCGCGGTGCTCCTCGTCGTCGCGATCGATGAGTCGCTGGAGGAACGCTTGCCGGTTCCCGACCTTCGGGTTCACGCGCTCCGTGAGGTCGACTTTCCAGGTGCCGCCGCCGTGCGTTCCGATGGCGGTCTTGTACACACCCACGTCGCCGAACCGCTCGCGGCCCTCGTTGAGCCGATCGTTCGACAGCGCGAGCAGCGCGTCGGGGACGCGGATGTTCCAGTCCGCGAGGGTCGCGGCAGCCGCGAACTTGTGGACCGCAGTGAGGACGGCGTCAGGATCGTTCAGCGTCGGGCGGATCCGCTCGAACGTCTTCGCCAACCCGAGCAGCTCGGCGGGCTGATCGGTGTTCGAGAGGAGGAGCCGGTTCGCGATGACGTCGACCGCGGGCTCGATGTCGACGTCACCGTCGTCGACGCGTATCGCGACGTTCTCCTCGCGCAGCCACACGGGTTCGTGGCCGAGGTCCTCTATCGCGTTGCATATCGCTTTCGTCTCCTTGCTGTTGTGAAGCGAGAGCACTCCCACCCGAACTGAATCCTGAGTCATGGGTTCTGGTGTGATAGCCGGCGTAAAAACACACTCGATCGATCCGCGAGGGCGTCGCGGTCGTCATCGCCTCCGTGTACGCGTCGTTTCCGCACCTCGAGGATGCGAACTCCCGTCACAGATACCGATTGCGGATCGGGGACTATTGACATCCTCCTCCGGGACGCTATATATATACCTACGCCGCTGTTGCGGTGGGACATGAGCGACGACCGGGTCTTCACGTACAACGGCGGTGCGGTCCCGCCCGGAGAGACCCAGAACATCCGCTACGGAATCAGCGAGACGTACCTCGGGGACCCGGTTCGGATCCCGGTGACCATCATCAACGGCGAACGGGACGGGCCGACCGCGTTCCTCTCTGCGGCCGCTCACGGTGACGAACTCAACGGGATCGAGGTCGTCCGAGAGGTCGCTCACGAGTGGGATCTGCGCGATCTGGCGGGAACGCTGGTCTGTCTCCCGGTGTTGAACGTGCCGGGGTTTCTGGCACAGCAGCGCTACCTGCCGGTGTACGACCGCGACCTCAACCGGTCGTTTCCGGGGAAACCGGGATCGACCAGCTCGAATCGGATGGCCCACCGGATCTACTCGAACTTCATCGAGCCGTGCGATCTCGGGCTCGACTTCCACACGTCGACGCGCGGTCGGACGAACATGCTCCACGTTCGCGGCGACATGACCGACGACGAGGTCCACCGGCTCGCGATGTCGTTCGGCTCCAGCGTGATCCTCGACAGCGACGGTCCGAGCGGCACGCTCCGCGGAGAGGCGACCGACGCGGGGACGCCGACGATCACGATCGAGATGGGTGAGGCTCACCGGTTTCAGCGAGAGCTCATCGACGACGCGCTCGCGGGCGTCAGGTCGGTGTTCGCGGAGTACGGGATGCTCGAAACCGACACCGTCCGGTGGCCCGGCTGGCGGACGCTCGTTGCCGGGTCCGGTGAGAAGACATGGCTCCGTGCGGACGCCGGCGGGATCGTCGATACGCACTACGAGAGCGGCTCGCTCGTCCACGAGGGCGACCGGATCGCGACGATCACCAACCCCTTCAAGGAGGACGCACTCGGCATCAAAGCGCCGTTCACCGGGCTGTTGATCGGCGTGCTGGAGAACCCGGTCGTGTATCCCGGTAACCCGCTGTGTCACCTCGTCGAGATCGACGAGTCGACCCGACGCGCGCTGGAGAACGAGCGAGCCGTCTCGGACATGTCCTGAATCCGCTGCTCGCCCCTGAATCCGCTGCTCGCCCCTGAATCCGGTGATGCTCCTCCGAGGGTCTCGTTGAGTCCGGTGGCCCGTGGCGGAGTGTATCGACAGCGTATTTATACGACGCGTGCAACCGACCGGTATGAGCTTGGTCGTGGTGCCGGTACGCTACCCGCCGTCGGCACACTCGGAGGCGACGCTGCGCGAGGCGGTTCGGATCGCCGAGGAACGCGACGCCGACCTCACCATCCTCCACGTCGACCTGTATCAGAACAGCCACGGCGTCACGCGGACGGAGCTGAAACGTGCCGTCGAGCGTCGGATCGGGCGGCTGGACCGTGCGCGCTACGTCGTCCGCAAGGGGTTTCTCGTCGAGGAGACGATCTTAGAGGAGATCGCCGCCGAGGGCGCGGACGTCGTCGTCATCGGCTCGAAGCAGGCAGGGCGCTGGCGGCGGATGGTCCAGAAGCTGCTCTCGGACCCCGACATCGACGCGTTCCTCCGCGAGAAACTCGACTGTACGGTCGTCACCGTCGACGGGTGAGGCGAACGCCGGCCAGTGCGGCTCTCACTCGACCGGCACTCACTCGATCAACGGGAGCGCGATCGCGAACACGAACACCGAAAGCACCGCGATCAGCGGCCCTGACAGCTCCATCGTGAGGAACACGGCGTCGAGGGTCTCCGTCGCCGAGCCGGTCGCGTGGAGGCCGTACTCGGCGACCACGCCGACGAGAAACAGCGCGACACCGATGAACACGCCGGCTTTCGTCATGCGGGAGTAGTCCAGTTCGCGGCCGTGGCTGCGTCGTGCCATACGACCCGCTCATCGAGCGGCGTGCATAGCTTTTCTGGATGCAGGACCGAGTCGGTCGGTGAGCGGGAGAACGGTCCGCTCGGCAGTCACTGCACCTCGTAGCGGCGCTCGTACTCGATGACCGTCGCGACCCGTTCGGCGATCGCCTCGCCGAACTCCTGCTCGACGACGTATAAGGCGAGATCGAGTCCGGAGGTCACGCCGCCGGCCGTCACCAGATCGCCGTCGTCGACGACCCGAGCGTCCACGACTGCCGCGCCGGACTCCCGGAGTTCCGCCAGCGCACCCGCGTGTGTGACCACTCGCCGACCGTCAGTGACGCCGGACGCCGCGAGCAACATCGTTCCCGTGCAGACGGACGCGATCCGGACGCCCGCCTCGTGGTACGTCGAGAGCGCCGCAGGGATCGCCCCGATCTGGGCCTCCGCCCACGCGCTCGCCTCCTCGTCGCGCGCGTTCCATCCCCCACCGGGAACGACGAGGAGGTCAGGAGCGTCCGACGCGTCCGGGTCGGCGAGCGTCCCGTCGACGCCGACGCGAGTCCCGTGACTCGCCGTCACGGCCTCTCGGTCGTCGAGCGTGACGTATCGGACCCGTCCGGAGTGAGCGTCCACCCGATCGCCCCCCTGACGGTCCTCGCCGTCGGCAGCGTAGCCGATCGCGTAGTCGAACACCTCGTACGGGCCGATCCCGTCGAGTTCGTCGAAGCCGTCGTACAGCAACACGTCGACGTTCATGGCTGTCCATACGCCGGTGGCAACCATGTGCGTTGCCCCCGTGAGGTGTCCGAGATCCGGTCACGTTTCCGGTCCGATTCCACGTGTGTGACCGCGGCGGCCGGACGATGCCGCGGCGGCCGGGCGATGCCGCGGTGACCCGACGATGCCGCAGTGGCCCGACGATGCCGCGACACCCGTATCCCGCCGACGGTTCCGGCGGGCACGTCCGTGAGTCCGGGGAGACCGTCCGCGATATCTCCGACCCAACTCGTTTTGTATCAGTCGGCCGAACGGTACCGTGTGACCAGAGAACGGACCGCCGTCGTCGGAGACGTTCGGCTCGTCGTCGATGCCGCGATGGATCAGAACGTGACGTTTCTCGCCGCCAGCGTCGCCTACTACGCGTTCGTCTCGCTGATCCCCGCGCTGCTCCTGCTCGTCGTCATCGCCAGCAGCGTCTTCGGCGAGGCGATCGCCGGGCAGTTGCTCTCGGCCACCGGCGAGTTCCTCACGCCTGCGGGTCAGGAGACGATTGAACTCGCAGTCGCCTCCGCACAGGGACGATCCGGCGCGACCGTTCTCGGCGTGGCGGTGCTTCTGTGGTCGACGCTGAAGGTGTTTCGCGGGCTCGACACCGCGTTCCTGCAGGTGTACGGCGTCGAAGAGCAGGTGGGGTTCCTCGACCAGCTGACGGACGCCACCTCCGTCGTCGTCGGGATCGGGCTCGGGCTCGGCGCGATGGTCGCAGTCGGGGCGTTCCTCGCCGCCGTCGACGCCGTTCCCTTCGTCGGAACCGTGAGCATCCTCCTGTTACCGGTCCTGCTTACGGTCGTGTTCCTCCCGATGTATTACCTGCTTCCGAACCCCGAGGTGACCGTCCGAGAGGCGTTGCCCGGAGCGGTCTTCGCGGCGATCGGGTGGACGGTGCTGCAGGCTGGCTTCCAGATATACGCCGCGAGTGCGGGACAGTACCAGGTGTACGGCATCATCGGCGGCATCCTGCTTTTAGTGACGTGGCTGTACATCGCCGCCATCGTCGTCGTGCTGGGGGCCATTATCAACGTCGTGCTCGCGGGACACGAACCGGGGTTCCCGGGTGAACCGATGGGCGGTCCGGACGCCCGTCCGGGGCAGGGTCCGACCCCAGCCGACGCAATGGACCGGCAGCTACAACACGGGCGCGTTCGATCCACAGGTATGCACGGAGAGTCGAACCGCGGGACCGCCGACGGCGACGACGAACGTCCGCGGGAGGCACCGGACGTCGCCGCGTTGCAGGCGGAGGTCACCCGGCTTCGCGCGGAGTTCGACGAGTTCGAGGCGGACGTCCAGCGCCGTACCGTCGACCGACCGGACCTCGAGTCGGAGCTGAAAGGGTACGTCCGATCGCGAATGCGACGGGGTCACGCCCGCGGATGGGGTCCGTACCTCGTGTTACTGTACGGGACGATACTGACGCTCGGCGCGTTCACCTTCCTCGAGGGGATCTACGCCATCGCCGCGATGATCGTCCTCGGACTGTCGACGCTCGGACTGTACACCCTCTTTATCATCGTCGGGATCGGGCTCAACCTGCTCGAGACGCCCGGGAAGGCGATCGACTACGCGCGCGACCGCGGCGACGAGTAGATGGACGGGCTCTCCCTCACGGCGCGCGGCGTCGGCGAGTTCGCCGTCGTCGAGCACCTCCCTGACGCGGTCGTCGTGTTCTTCGCGGCGGTGACGCAGCTCGCGGACGTCTGGTTCCTCTTCGCGCTGCTGGCGGCCGTCTACTGGTTCGGCGACGACCGGCTCGCCGAGAACCCCCGACGCGCCGGCGCGGTCGCCATCGCGCTCGTGACGTGTGCGCTCGCGGCGGTCACGCTCGGCAAAGCCGCCATCGCCGTCCCACGCCCGCCGACGACGCCCGCTGTCCCGACGTGGCTTCCCGGGCTCCTCGCGGAGTGGTTCGCCGGCGAGATCGAGTCCGACGGGTTCGGCTTTCCCAGCGGGCACGCGACCGGCGCGATCGTCGCCTACGGGGCGTTCGCGCTTCTCCTCGACCGGGTCGCCGCCCCGCGCCGTCGCCTCATCGGGGCTGCGGTCGTCGTCGGTGCCGTCGCGGTCTCGCGGGTCGTCATCCGCGTGCACTACCTCGCCGACATCGTCGTTGGTGCGGTCCTGGGCGTCACCGTCCTCGCGGTCGGACTGTGGCTCGCGGGCGACGAGCGGCTCCGCCCGGATCGGACCGGCCGACCGATCGATCCGGTCCCCGTGTTCCTCCTGGCGGCCGTCCTCGCGGCGGCCGCCGTCGCGGCGGCAGTGGTCGGCGGTCACGCAGAGGAGGTCGTCTCGGGAGGAATCGGCGTCGGCACCGCCATCGGCGGCGCGATCGGGTGGCGGACGCTCCGCGGCGACGAGCCGCCGGTTCCCGGACGGATCGCCGTCCCGACGCTCGCGGTCGCGGGCGGGATCTGGATCGCGGTGTTCGTCGTCGAGCCGGCGTTCCCGATCGCCGTGGTTCTCACGGCGCTGACGGCGGCGGCGGTGATCGCCGCGCCCGGACTGGCGAGGAGACTCGCCACCGACGGACGACCGTCGGTGTCGTGAATCGGAGGGATCGGAGAGCGTAGAGACGTCGGAGGGATCGGAGACGTCGAAACCGCGGGTCGGTCGAACTGAACGAAGAGAAACGGAGTCGTGAGTCCCGCTAGAACGTCTCGAGGTAGCGGTCCTCCTCCCACGCGGACACCTGGGTGAGGTACTCGCTGAACTCCTGGCTCTTCGCCTCGGCGAACTTCTCGGAGACGTGCGGACCCAGGGCCTCGGAGACGACCTCGTCGGCTTCGAGCGCCTCGACGGCCGCGCCGAGGTTCGGCGGGAGCGTGTCGATGCCGTACTCCTCGCGCTTCTCGTCGTCGAACTCGTAGATGTCCTCGCGGACCGGCTCGCCGGGGTCCGCTCCCGTCTCGATGCCGTGGAGACCGGCGGCGATTATCGACGCCAGTCCGAGGTACGGATTACACGACGGGTCCGGGCTGCGGACCTCGAAGCGCGCGGAGACGCCCGCGGCGTCCGGGACGCGGACGAGCGCCGAGCGGTTCGTGTCGGACCACGCGACGTAGATCGGGGCCTCGTAGCCGGGCACCAGTCGCTTGTAGGAGTTGACGGTCGGGTTGGTGACCGCCGTGAACGCCTGCGCGTGGTTCAGGATGCCGCCCATGAACTGGTAGGCGGTCTCGCTCAGGTTGAACTCGTCGGAGTCGTCGGCGAAGGCGTTTCCGTCGTCGTCGAACAGCGAGATGTGGGTGTGCATCCCCGAGCCGTTGATCTTCGCTATCGGCTTGGGCATGAACGTCGCGTGGAGGTCGTGTTGGCTCGCGACGGCGCGGACGACGGCGCGGAACGTCGAGATGTTGTCCGCGGCCGAAAGCGCGTCGTCGTACTTGAAGTTGATCTCGTGTTGCCCCTCGGCGACCTCGTGGTGGGACGCCTCGATCTCGAATCCCATGTCCTCCAGCATGAAGATGATCTCCTTGCGGACGTCGCTCGCGAGGTCCTTGGGCGCGAGATCGAAGTAGCCACCGTTGTCGTGGGGGATCGTCGTGGCGTTGCCGTCGTCGTCGGTCTCGAAGAGGAAGAACTCCGGTTCGGGCCCGATGGAGACGGAGTATCCCATGTCGTCCGCCTGCTCGAGAACGCTTTTGAGCACCTGCCGGGGACCGCCATCGAACGGCTCGCCCTCCGTGGTGACGATGTCACAGATGAGCCGTGCGGCCGCGGAGCCGTCGTCGCCGCTGCGCCACGGGAGCACCGCGAACGTGTCGGGGTCGGGCACGAGCCGCATGTCCGACTCCTGGATCCTGACGAACCCCTCGATCGAGGAGCCGTCGAAGTAGATTCCCTCGGTGAACGCCTTCTCGGCCTGGTGGGCCGGGACGGAAACGTTCTTCACGACGCCGAGAATGTCTGTGAACTGGAGCCGAAGGAAATCGACGTTCTGTTCGTCTATCTCGTCGAGGACCGCCTGCTCTTCCGCACTGAGTCCGCCGTCCGTCTTTGCGTGTTCGTCCGTCATGTTCTGGACGATTAGTTCTGCATCACCCAGTATAAAGGCCTTGTCGCTTGGTGCATGAACCGCCGGGCTCCGTTGAGTAGTGGACGTTCGTAAAATTCTAAACCCCCCACGACGTTGGTGGGTGTAATGACGTACGAAAACCTCGACGCCAAGCTCGTAAACTCGCTACTCGGCAACGGTCGCGCCAGCCTCCGGAGCCTCGGTGAGGAACTGGACGTCTCCGTGACGACCGTCTCCAACCACCTCCGTGATCTGGAGGACGAAGACGTTGTCCGTGGATACACACCGATCGTTGACTACGACAAGCTCGGATACGACGTGACCGCCGTGCTCCAACTCAAAGTCGAGGGCTCCGCGCTGCCGGACGTCACGGAGAAGCTCCGGCAGGAGAAACAGATGGTAAGCGTGTACGAGGTCACCGGCGACTACGACGTCATCGCGATCGGGAAGTTCACCGACACCGACGGGATGAACGATCAGATCAAGGCACTGCTCACCGACGAGAACATCCGAGAGTCGAACACCAGCGTCGTGCTCAACGCCGTCAGCGAGAACGAACAGTTCGAGCTCGACCTCCACGAGTAGTCCCGAACACCGGGGGATGTGGAGTCCGCACGCTCAGTCGTCAGCGGCCGCTTCGAGCAGTTCGACCGCCGGCAGCGGCTCTCCCGTCAGTGCACGGATGTACGCCCCGCCGGCGATGGAGACGTGCGAGAACTCGCCCTCGCTCAGCCCGTACATCTCGATCGCTCGGGAGGTGTCACCGCCCCCGACGACCGAAAAGCAGTCCGTTTCCGCGATCGCTTCGAGCACACCGACCGTCCCGATCGAGAAGCGCTCGTCTTCGAAGACGCCGAGTGCACCTTTCACGAACACGGCCTCGGACTCCCTGATAAGTGGGTCGTACGCCTCGACGGTTCCGGAGCCGACGTCGAGGTACGCGTCCGTCTTCTCGACGACGTCGTCGACCAACTGCTCGGCCCGGTCGCCGTCGGCGTCCTCGTATGCGAGATCCGTCGCGAGGTGGATCTCCTCGCCGCGCTCCGCGAGGAGATCCTCGACGAGTTCGTGGTTCTTCTCCCACTGATCGTCGAACAGATCCATCCCCTCCAGGTCGTGGCCGACGGGATGGCCCGCCGCGCGCAAGAACAGCTCGCCGGCGACACCGCCGAGCAGGAACCGGTCGACGTCCCCCTCCAAGGCGTCCATCACGCCGATCACGTCGGTCGCTTTCGTCCCGCCGACGACCATCGTGACGGGGCCGTCGAACTCCGTGCGGGCGATGGCGGTGTTGGCCTCGTACTCCGTCTCCATGACGCGTCCCGCGTAGGCGGGGAGCACGAGCGGGAACCCCACGAGCGAGGCGTGTTTGCGGTGAGCCGCCGAGTACGCGTCGTTGACGTACGCGTCGAAATACGGTGCGAGCGTCCGAACGAACTCGGTGTCGGCCTTCTCGGCCGGCTCCGCCTCCGGGAGCTCGTCCTCGCACATCCGCGTGTTCTCCAGGAGGAGCACCTCGCCGGCTTCGAGCGATTCGATGGCGTCGACGGCCTCGTCACCGTACGTGTCGGCGACGAACCCGACGTCGCGATCGATGTGGTTCGAGAGGATCTCGGCGTGACCCGCGAGGGACGTGAAGTCGTCGCGTCCGGGGCGACCCTGATGGGCCAGACACACGACGCGGTGGCCCCCCTCCGCGAGCTCGCGGACCGTCCCCGCGTGCCGGTCGAATCGGCGGTTGTCCTGGGGTGCTCCGTCCTCGATCGGGGAGTTGAGATCGAGGCGGACGAGCACTCGCGAGGCGGCGGGCAGATCGTCGAGGGTTCTGAACGGTGGCATGGATCGAGAATCGGTTGGCAGGTATTTATGGGTGGGCGGTTCGGCCGACCGCGTCGGCCGTGGCCGTGGTTTTCGACCGAGGCGCGTCTCGGGGGTCTACGACTCGTCGGTGACGTACGTCGCCATGTCGAGCATCCGGTTCGAGAAGCCGTACTCGTTGTCGTACCAGGTGAGGATCTTCAGGAGCTTCCCGCCGGCGACGACGTTCGTCGACTGCAGGTCGACGTACGAGGAGAAGGGGAGCCCGACGATGTCGCTGGAGACGACCTCGTCGTCCGTGTAGCCCAACACGCCCGCGAGCGGGCCGGCATCGGCGGCGTCGCGGAACGCCGCGTTGACGGCCTCCGCGGTGACTTCCTCGTCGAGACTGACGACGAACTCGGTGATCGAACCGTTCGGAACCGGAACGCGCACCGCCATCCCGTCGATCTTTCCCTCGAGCTGCGGGAGGATCTTCGTGGCTGCGCCGGCCGCACCCGTGGAGGTCGGAACGATGTTCTCGGCGGCCGCGCGCCCGCGACGGGTCTTCGCCTTCGGACCGTCGATGAGGGCCTGCGAGCCCGTGTACGCGTGAATCGTGGTCAGGGTTCCGGCGTCGATGCCGAATTCCTCGTCGAGCACCTTTGCGACGGGCGTAATGGAGTTCGTCGTACAGGAGGCGTTCGAGATCACGTCCTCGCCGTCGTACTCGTCGTGGTTGACGCCGTATACGAGCTGCTTGACGGGCTGTTCGCCCTTCGGGGGTGCGGAGATGACGACCGTCTCCGCGCCGCCGTCGAGGTGCGCGCTCGCGTCGTCCTTCGTTCGGAACACACCGGTACACTCGAGCGCGACGTCGATGTCGAGCTCGTCCCACGGGAGGTCCGCCGGGTCCTGCACGTTGAAAAGCGGAACCGACGTGCCGCCGATCGTCAGCGATTCGTCCGCACGCTCGATACCCTCGAGACGACCCATAACGGTGTCGTACTTCGCGAGGTACGCCATGTCGTCGAAGTCCATGACGTCGTTGATCCCGGCCAGTTCGATGCGAGGGTTCTCCAACGTCGCACGCAACACGTTTCGGCCGATGCGACCGAACCCGTTGAGTCCCACACGCACGACCTCGTCGTCCGGGACGTCGTCGCCCGCCGAGAGATACGATTTACTCATATCCGAATAAGGGTGCGCCAGATACTTAAATTCGACCGAGACGACTCGGTCGATCGATCGGGAGCGTTCGACCGGAACGTCGCGTCTCGATGGATCCGCCGTCGGTTCTCGGCGAACGGCCGTGGTCGGTTCTCGGCGAATACGCGGATGGACAGAAGGCTTATCGGGGTGACGGTCATCACGTCGGGCATGGACAGAGACGACCGTGACGATCCGTTCGGAGAGTTCTTCGAGGAGATCGAACGGATGATGAACGAGATGGCGAGTGGTCAGCCAACGAGCGACGACGCCGGGTTCGGCTCGGAGACGCACGTCGACGCGTACACGACCGAGGACACCGTCCGACTCGTCGCCGACCTCCCGGCCGTCTCGAAAGAGCAGCTCTCCGTGCAGTGTGACGGCGAGTCGCTCACCATCTCCGCGGCGTCCGACCGGCGCGAGTACGACGAGACCGTCGAACTCCCCGCGCCGGTTGACGAACACTCCGGAAGCGCGACGTTCAACAACGGCGTCCTCGAGATCGAGTTCGACCGCGACGACGACTCCGCCTCCATCGACGTCATTTAAACGCGCTCCCCGTTTGTACACCCTTCCCGTTTGTACACCCTTCCCGTTTGTACACCCTTCCCGTTTGTACACCCTTCCCGTTTGTACACCCTTCCCGTTTGTACACCCTTCCCGTTTAAACGCTCTCCCCGACGGGACTGTCTTTCCGCGTCGGCCGCCGCCGATACCGATCGTACAGTCCGATTCCGAACGCGCCAAGCCCCAGCAGCAACGCGAGGAACTCGAGAACGCCGCCCAAAAAGGGGACCAGTCCGAGAAGCGTGAATCCGACGAGTCCGACGACGAGCGCGACCCAACGGTTCTCCCAGCCCGCCAGGCCGAGCGCCCACGTCCCCACGGCGTATTTCCCGTAGACGGACGCGATCCAGAGCGCGGCGACGTACGCGACGATCCCAGCGAGCGCGAGCGGGATCCCGACGATCGTAACCGCCACGAGAGCGAGCGCGATCGGAACGCCGATCAGTGTCGCGAACCCGACGCCGCCGCTGACGAGCGGGTCGGCCCGGACCCGTGTGGCCACGTCACGAGAGAACCGGGGAAAGACGGCGATGAGGAATCCGCCGAGCACGAGGTTGGCGGCGAGAGCGTACACGGTTCCGAGCCACCACGGGATGACGTCCGTACCGAAGCCGAGACCGGTGCCCCCGCGGAGATCCGAATCCGCCACGACGCCACCCGCGACGCTCGCATCGGGGCTGCGGGTGAGCTCTCTGGCGTCGTACCGAAACTCGCCGCCGACGTCTGCGTTCGGCCCGAGAACGACCGATTCGCCGGCCGCACGAACGTCTCCCCCGACTACCCCGTCGATGGTGACCGCGCCAGCGCCGACGACGAGCGAGCCGCCGATGTGGCCCGTATCCGTCAGCTCGAACGATCCGGCCCCGACCCTGACGTCGCCCTCGACGGTCCCGTCAACGATGACGGTCCCGGCGGCTCCCTCGACGGTCCCGTCGACGCGACCGGTCTCGGCGATCCGGATCGATCCGGCCGCGCCGGACAGGTCGCCGGCGACCGTCCCCCGGACGACGATCGTACCTGCGACGCCGTCGATCCCGTCGACGGTCTGACCGTCCTCGACGACGATCGCCCCGGACGCTCCCTGAACCGACTGTGCGGCACCGACGCCCGTCACGAGCGGGAGCGCGACGACAGCGACGAGCACGAGGGCGGCGATCCGATGCGCCTGACGACGCGGAGGTGAGACCATACCGATCGAACGCTGACCGGACGGGTATTCGTTCGTACCAGTATGTTTAGCGTTATCGTATCGATTCGTAGATCTCGACCCCGGAGGAGGCCCCGATGCGGGTCGCTCCCGCCGTTACCATCTCGAAGGCCTCCTCGAAGGTGTCGATTCCGCCCGACGCCTTGATCCCGGTGTCCGAACCGACGCCGCTCCGGATCGCCTCCACCTCCGCGGGATCCGTCGGGCCGTCGTAGCCGACGGCGGTCTTGACGATGTCGGCACCGCCTCGTTCGACGAGCTCGGCGGCTCGTCGTATCTCCGACGGGCTCAACGCCGGCGATTCGATGATACACTTCAACGGTTTCTCGCCGGCTGCGTCCTTCACCGCCTCGACGTCGTCGACGACGAGCTCGTCGTCCCCGTTCGCGAACGCGGTTCGGTTCATCACCATGTCGAGCTCGTCGACGTGATCGAGGAGCGCCTCGACCTCCTCGCGTTTCGCTCGCGAGTTCTGTATGCCGTACGGGAACCCGACGACGGCGACGACGTTCGCGCGTCCGGAGAGGAGTTCGTGCGCGAGTTCCGCGTGATACGGAACGACGACGGCTGAACGAAAGCCGTACTCGAGGACCTCCGCACACAGGTCACGGATCTCGGCTTCGGTCGACGTCGGGTCGACGTCCGTGTGCTCGATGATCGAGACGATCGCCTCGGGGTCGTCCTCCAGTGTGCTCACAAGGGACATACCGTCCCTTCGGTGCGAGCGAATAAAATACTCCGCCGCAACGCAACGTGGAACGTCCGGTCGTGCCGCCTCCCGGTAGCTGTGTCGTACTGTCGGGCGCATTCCCACGCGACAGCACGAGGCCGGAGTCATCAGCATCGGAGAGTACGAGGCCGGAGTCATCAGCATCGGAGAAACGCACACGTCTCACACGCTTTATAACCCTCAGCCCGCAATCTCAGCACGTGGTGGCCGTGACGATTCAGTTACCCCCACTGAGCCCCTTGTGATGACGGGTTTCCACCGAGCCACCACGTCCGATCGTTCGTAGCGGCGGGACCGGAGTGAACGTGGTTCGCCAGCATCGAACGGCCGTCGAGTGGTGCGGTTTCGACGAGAAGAACCGGGGTCGGTCGAGTCCGTGAGATGCGTTCACGGTCGAGTCCGTGAGACGCGTTCAGTACGACGCGGCGCGCTTGTCGAGGCCCGCGGCCTCGATGTCCTCGCCGTCGACGGAGGTGCGAAGCGCGTCCATCCCGTCGTCGCCGTCGATATCGAAGTTGCGTGCGTACAGCTCCTCCAGGCGGTCGTACTCGGCGTCCGACAGCGGCGGGACGTCGCTCGCGGCGCTCCACTCCGCGATGTCGTCGCCGTTGCGGAACGTCGGCGTCACGGAGGCGACCTCGTCGTGCGCGAGCAGCCAGCGGATCGACGCTTGACTGAGCGTGCGGGTCCCGTCGGCGTGGTCCGGCTCCTCGAGGAACCGGATCGCCTCGACCTTCTCCCAACCCGTCTCGTACCACTCCTGCGGACGGTGCGAGCGGTGGTCGCCGTCTTCCAACACGGTATCGGGCGTCACCTGCTCGTTGAGCAGCCCCGAGGAGTGCGGAACGCGGGCGATGACGGAGGTGTCCGAGCCCGTCTCGCGGATCGTGTCGACGAAGTGGCGGCCGGGCTCCTGCTCGAACAGGTTGAACACGGTCTGGACGGCGTCGAACTCCTCGTACTCGACGGCGGCGTCGCCCTCGGCGAGCCAGCCGATCGAGGGGCCGAGCGCCCACCCCAGCGCGCGGACTCGACCGTCGGCCTTCCACTCGCGAAGCAGGTCACGAACCTCGGGGGTCACCTCGTCGACGTTCGCGTTGTGCAACTGGAGCAGATCGACGTAGTCGGTGTCGAGCCGTTCGAGGGAGCGTTGGAAGGCGGTTTCGAGGTACTCGCGGTCGAGCTCCTTGGGGAGCTCACCGTGGCCGGCCTGCGGGTTGTCATAGAAGTCGTAGCCGATCTTCGTCGCGAGCGTCACCTCGTCGCGGCGGCCGTCGATCGCCTTGCCGACGATCGACTCGCTGTCGCCGTGGCCGTACACGTCGCCGGTGTCGATGTAGGTGACGCCCGCGTCGAGCGCGTCCTCGACCATCCCGACCGCCTGCTCCTCGGAGCGGTCGCCCCACCAGTCCGTGCCGACGACCCACGCGCCGAAGCCGATCTCCGACACCTCGACGCCGGAGGAACCGAGTTCTCGGTAGTGCATACCCCGATTTGGGGATCGGGGCACTTAGCGGATGCGGTCGCTCTTTCACTCCGGGATCACGAGGCCATATATAAACGCACGTCGGAGTCCGAGGACGACGCACAACCGAACCCCTTTGAGTGATGGCGTCAAACGGGGGGTGATGACGAAGCGACACGTGTCCCTCCCCGACGGCGCGGAGGCCGGAGTCCGAGGGTTCATCGCCGAGGTGGACGACCGCCTCTCCTCGGACGAGGACACCTGCGAGGTCGTACGGGACACGCTGATCGACCTGTTCGGCGACCGCGAGGCGTGGGAGGCGTGGCAGGACGGAGCGTCCGTCTCGAAGGCCGAGCGCGTCCGGCTCCAGGGATACGACCCCTGTAACGCGACGCTGGAGTCGGAGTACTACGCGGAGAAGGACGAAGAGCGGTTCCGAGAGTCGAAACACCTCCAGTGGCTCTGGCGACAGTTCGACGCCACGCCGATGGCCGACAACGTCGAGTTCGCGCTGCGGTTCCGCCGGATGCTCGGGAGGCACCTGTTCGCGGAGTGCGGCGACGGCTGCCGCTTTTTCAAGGGAATATCGGTCACCTACGGACACAACATCGAGATCGGCGACAACGTCGTGATCCACGACGACGTTCACCTCGACGACCGCGGGAAGCTGACGATCGGCGACCGCGCATCGATCTCCGACGGCGTCCACGTGTACAGCCACGACCACGACGTCGTCGACCAAACGGCGGTTCGGAACTTCCATACGGCGATCGGCGACGACGCCCGCGTCACCTACGACGCGATGGTGCGAGCCGGCTGCCGGATCGGCGAGAACAGCGTCGTCGGTGCGCGCGCGGTCGTGCAAGGCGACGTGCCGGATCACCACGTCGTCGTCGGTACCCCCGCTCGAAGCGTCCGCGTGAAACCCGGCTGGGAGTCCGAAGCGGCGGACGTAGAGGACGGTCGACTGCCGAACAGGCAGGACGAACGCGAGATCGAATACGACCTCCCCGACGACCTCGATCGGTTCGACGAGTTCGGGCGTGACCTCACGCCGCCGAAATAGCCGCTGCGGCTTCAGTCGCACTTATAAACCACTGCGTCGGCGATGAGCCCCCAAACCTTCGTCTGGCACCGCCCGACACCGCACGACCTCGTCCCGTACGGTCCCGCACCGCACGACCTCGTCCCGTACGGTCCCGCACCGCACAGCCCCGCACCTCACGCCTCCCCAGCCTCGCGGTTCGCGCTCTCCGAGCGCTCACCGCGTCCCTCGCGCTCCGCTCGCGCCCTTATAAGGGCGCGAGCGGGCGCGCCACCGCATTCATTGATTATAAGTGCCGTCGACGGGATTCATTGTCGGCGGCGGATCGACGCTCGCGTCTCTCCGGACGGCGTATGGCGGGGTACCACTCACCAGCATCGTTATGTGGCCATAGTACGTGCGTAACGTAGAGTGTTATAAATATGACAGGAAACCGAATACTGATGATCGTCGGTGACTTCGGCGAGGACTACGAGATCATGGTCCCGTTTCAGGCGCTCCAGGCGGTCGGCCACGAGGTCCACGCCGTCTGTCCCGAGAAGGACGACGGTGACAGCGTCAAGACCGCGATCCACGACTTCCGTGGCGACCAGACGTACCTCGAAACCCGCGGACACGACTTCGCACTCACTCACGGGTTCGACGAGGTGGACCCGGCGGAGTACGACGCGCTGGTCGTCCCGGGCGGACGCGCCCCCGAGTACCTCCGCGGGTACGACGTCGTGCTCGACGCGGTGCGCCACTTCTTCGAGGCGGACAAGCCCGTCGCGTCGATCTGCCACGGTCCGGAGATCCTCGCGGCAGCGAGGCGCTACGCGCCTCTGGCAGTCGGGCGAAGCCCGACGACCGCGGGCGTGCTCGACCTGCTCGGCACGGAGATCGACCACGGCGCGACCGCCACGACGGCGGACTGACCCGCCTCGCCATCCTTCATGCCGGACCCTCGCGCCGTCGCCGTCAACGTCGCCGCCAACACGAACGAACCCGGGTTCCGAGGCCCCGTCTATCCCGACGGATCGTTCGCGTACGTCCCGATCCCCGAGTCGACGGCGACGCTCCCGCGCGAGCGGTTCCCCGTCGACGAGCCGCTTCCGACCTACGCCGACCTCGATCTCCCGTTCAGGGTGCCGGCCGACCTGCGCGAGACGCCGACTCACATGGATCCGGAGTTCCCGGACGTTCACGGTCGGGACCGCGCGAGCTACGGCGACCCGTACGGGATCAAGGCCGGCCCGATCGGGGAGCTGTCGCCGGGCGACTGGCTCCTCTTTTACGCCACGCTCACGCTCCGCCCGGCCGACTGGACGGGGCCGGGTGAGGCGACCGTCGGGGACGGCGGTGCCGACGACCGGGACGGAGGCTGGCTCCGCGAGCGCGGTGTCGACGTCGACGACGACCTCGCTCCCGACTGGGGCGCGTACCTGTTCGCGGGGCTCCGCGTCGCACGGACCGTCTCGGAGCCCGACCGCGCCGTCGCGGCCGACCTCGCCTCGACCAACGCTCACCTGAAACGCGACCCGTTCGACGCGCGCGTCGTCGTCGCGGGCGACCGGGAGGAGTCGGGGGCGTTCGAGCGCGTCGTTCCCTTAAGTACGCCCGAGGCGGGCGCGGACGCGAACCGACTCGTGACGTCGCTGTCGTCGGACTCCGGGAAGGGGCCGTGGTGGCGGCGGCCGATGCGGTTCGACGCTGATGCGACGGAGATACTGCTCGATCGCATCGAGCGAGCCTGAGACGTCGGATCTCGCGAACACCGGAGAAACGAACAAATATTGTGGCTATCCCGGACGCTGGTGACCGTAACGGGGACCGTCCGTCCCCCCTCGGATGGGCGAAAGGGTCGAAAACCGACGATTCGGTGAACGAACGGACGACCGAACTCGTTCGGCTATCGCAATACTTGCGCGAACGCGGTTTCACCGCTCATCCTTGTCGGTTTCCGAGTTTATACACTACAATAAAACCAAGAGGTATTCGATGTCAGATCTAAATGTCTCGCACGAATATTTCACGTGGAAGCTCGTGCAGGACGTCGCCGAGGAGAACGGGTACTTCGAGGATGAGGGAGTCGACGCGGACCTCTCGTACTTCGCGCCGGGCACGCAGGAGTTCGACGGCGAGAACGCCTTCGACGCCGACTGGTGGGACGACATGGACGAGGACGGCGGCACGCACGGCGTCTGCGAGTGGAACGCGATCCAAGAGGTCTCGGAGACCGACCGCGACATCGTCGGATCGTACAGCGAGTGGGACCGCGTCGTGTTCGTCGACGCCGCTAACGACGCCGAGACGATCGACGACCTGCGAGGTCGATCGGTTGGGATCAACAAGTACGCTACCTCCTTCTACTCGATGCGAGAGATGCTCGAAAACGAAGGGTTCGACGACGACGAGATCGTCCTGGAACACGTTGGCTCCGCGGAGGAGCGCTTCGAGGCGGTCAAGGCCGGCGAGGTAGACTCCATTGCGGTGTTGGAACCGTTCGTCACGCTCGGTCGATACGACGAGGAGCTGAAGGAGGTGTTCGACGGGCCGTGCCGCGCGGCTATCACGACGCGTGAACAGCCGGACCCCGAGCAGTTGGAGGGGTTCCTCACGGCGCTTAATCGTGCCGTCGCCGACATCAACGACGATCTCGAGGGGTTCACCGACCGGTACGTCGAGCTGCTCGAGTCGGAGGCTGCGGACGGTGACGCGTTCGGCGACGTGAATTTCGAGCGCCTCCACGAGGAGTTCGAACTGCGCGAGTTCCTCCCCGTCCGTGCGCCCGACGAGGATCGGATCGGCGCAACCACCGAGTGGATGCGCGACAAGGGGTTCGTCTCGGACGACGCCGATATCGGTACCGCCGAAGAACTCGACGAGGACGAGGTCATCCCCGCCGAGGACGAGGTCGAAACGACGGCCGACTGATCGATGTCGCTCGAGTCCCCCAGTGAGACCGACGAGACCGACGTAACTCCCGCTTCGGGAACGGCCCGTTCGACGGTCGGCGACGCGTCGTCTGCCCCTCCCAGCTATTCGACGGACGTCGCCGGGATCGAGGCCCGAGACCTCACGAAGCGATACGACGAGACGCTCGTCTTTGAGGGCCTCGATCTCACGGTCGAGCCCGGCGAGGTGGTCTGTCTGCTCGGCCCGTCCGGTTGTGGAAAGACGACGCTGCTCCACCTGCTGGCGGGGCTCGAAGCACCGAGCGACGGCCGCATCGAGATCGGCGGCGAGCCGGTCACTGGTCCCGATTACCGTTGGGGAGTCGTGTTTCAGGACCCCTTGCTGTACCCGTGGCTGTCCGTCCGTGAGAACGTCGAGATCGGGCCACGACTCCGCGGATCGGAGCCGGACGACGAGCACGTCGCAGCGCTCATCGAACTGGTCGGACTCGACGGCTTCGCGGACGCCGACACGCAGAGCCTCTCCGGGGGGATGGCACAGCGCACATCGCTCGCTCGGACGCTCGCGAACGACCCCAAAGTGTTGCTGCTCGACGAGCCCTTCTCCGCGCTCGACCAGCTGACGAAGATGCAGCTGCAGGACGAACTGTTGCGGATCGTCGAAGAGCTGGGCGTGACGGCGGTGTTCGTCACGCACGACATCGACGAAGCGGTGTATCTCGGTGACCGGGTCGCCGTCATGGGGACCATCCCCGACGGGATCTGTCACGTCGAGTCTATCGCGAGCGAGACGCGCTCGCGTGACAACGAGACGTTCCTTGACGAGCGCGCGGTGCTGTTCGACCATCTAAAAGAGGTCGGTTTGTAATGAGAGACGGATACGAATACCACACGCACGAGACGACACACGAGGACGGAGACGTCGATCCCGCCGTCGCCGAGCGTGCACGCGAACTGGTCGGCGGAGTCGGCTGGCGTGACCCCTCCGAGACGGCCAGAACCCGCGGACTCTCACGGCGCGAGTTCATGAAGGAATCGGGGCTCGCCTCGCTGGCGGCCGCCGGCCTCGGCACGACTGCCGGGTGTCTCGGCGATGACGACGGACCACCGACCGCCGAGATCGGCTACTTACCCATCACCGACGCGGCACCCCTATTGACGGGCTACGCGAACGACCACTTCGCCGACCACGGCGTCGACGCCGCGGAGCCGACGCTGTTCCGTGGCTGGTCGGATCTGGCCGAGGCGTTCCTGTCGGGAAACGTTAACGTCGCCCACTTCCTCATGCCGATGACCGTGTGGATGCGCTACGGCGACGATCTGAACGCCGACGCGCAGGTCGTCGCGTGGGATCACACGGACGGCTCGGCGTTGACGGTCCAGCCGGAGATCGACGCGTGGGAGGACCTCGGCGGCGGCACTGTCGCGGTGCCGTTCTGGTATTCGATCCACAACGTCATCCTCCAGATGGGGCTCAGAGAACACGGACTCACCCCCAGAACGGACGCCTCGGCGGACACGGTCGCCGACGACGAGGTGAACCTCGTCGTGACCCCACCGCCCGACATGCCCGCGGCGCTCGACAACGGCTCCATCGAGGGGTACATCGTCGCCGAGCCGTTCAACGCGATCGGCGAGCTCGACGCGGACGGGAAGATCCTCCGGTTCACGGGCGACGTATGGCGCGAACACGCCTGCTGTGTCGTCGTCATGCGCGAGGAGCTCGTCGAGGCGCAGCCGGAGTGGACGACCGACGTGATGCGCGGACTCGTCGACGCACAGCGGTACCTCCGTGAGAATCGCTCCGAGGCCGCCGAGCTGCTCTCCTCCGAGGGGAGCGGGCTGCTCCCCCAGGGACCTGAGCCGATCGATCGCGCGCTTACTCACTACGACGACCACGACGAGTACCTCAAAAGCGGCGCGATACGCAACCCGGAGTGGGGAATCGACCGTATCGGCTTCTATCCGTACCCGTACCCGTCGTACACGGAAGAGCTGGTGCGCCGCATGCGGGACACCCGCGTCGAGGGCGCGGACACGTTCCTCGATGACCTCGATCCCGCGGAGGTCGCCGACGACCTCGTCGCGTACGATCCCGTTCGCACAGCGCTGGAAGGAGCCGGCGGCCCGCCGGCGTTCGATATCCCGGAGAACGATGGCTACGAGAGACAGGAGACTATACAGTTCTAAGACCCTCGAGGACGCCGGCCGCCTGCTGCCGGCGGTCGGACTCCTCGGCGGCCTCGCCGTCTGGTGGGCGGTAACGGCGTTCGGGAGCGGCGTTATTACGAACTTCGCGCCGGCCGCGACGTTCTCGATCCTTGCTGACCTCGTGGTCTCGCCCGACTTCTACGACCACGTGTTCGTGAGCGTCTATCGGTTCGGGATCGCCCTCGGACTGTGTCTCGTGATCGGTCTCCCGTTCGGCGTCGTCGTCGGCTACTTCGGCGCTGCTGAGCGGGCGACGACCGTCCTCTTCCAGTTCATGCGGATGATCTCGCCGCTGGCCTGGTTTCCCATCGCGATCATCGTCTTCGGCGTCGGGACGCGCTCGGCGGTGTTCGTGATGTTCATGGCCGGACTCTGGCCGATCGTGTTGAACACCGCTCACGGGATCGCAACGATCGACGACGACTGGATCAGGGTCGGCGAGTCGCTCGGCGGTGACACCCGGGCGGTGCTTCGTCGGGTCGTCGTCCCCGCCGTGGTGCCGGACATGCTCACGGGGATCCGACTCTCCATCGGGATCCTCTGGATCATCCTTGTGCCCGCGGAGATGCTTGGCGTCAACACCGGGCTCGGATACCTCATCTTGGACGCCCGCGACCGGTTCTCGTACGCCGAGATCCCCGCGGTCATGCTGGTGATCGGCTTCATCGGCTACTGGCTCGACCTGTCGGTCCGGCGGCTCCATGCCCGCTGGAACTGGGAGTGACGGGGGATTCCACCAAACCGTCCGTCGGCTACTCGTAGTCGTCGTACGTCGGCCGTCCGGACTCGGGCGGGAACTCCTCGACCGGAACGGTGGTCTCGTCGCCGCTCGCCATGTCCTTGATCGTGTACTCGCCGTTCGCGAGGTCGCGCTCGCCGACGACGACGACCGTCCCGGCGTTAATGGAGTCGGCGTAGCCGAGCTGCGCGCCGAACGAGCGACCGGAGACGTCGCTCTCGACCACCACGTCGTCGTCGAGCGCGCGGAGCTCGCGGGCGACCGCGGCGGCCTCGGCGCGGGTGTCGCCGACGGAGAGGACGTAGTAGTCCGTCGAGAGCTCCTCGTCGGGCCAGACGCCGGCGCGTTGACACAGCAGCTTGAGCGTGGCGTGGCCGGGTGCGACGCCGACCGCCGGGGTCGGCTGGCCCCCGAAGCTCTCGATGAGGTCGTCGTAGCGGCCGCCGCCGAACACGGAACGGGACACCTCGCCGGTGGAGTCGAAGCACTCGAAGACGACGCCGGTGTAGTAGTCGAGTCCGCGTGCGGTCGTCAGCGAGACGTCACAGAACTCGCCCGCGCCGAAGTCGTCGGCTGCCGCGAGCACTGCACGGAGGTTCTCGACGGCGGCCTCGACGTCCTCGCCGCCCGCCTCGGCCACGGCGTCGAGGTCGTCCACGTCGTCGACGCCCGTGATCAGGTCGTCGAACTCGCGGGCGACCTCGCGATCGAGGCCGGCGTCCGAGAGGAGACCGAAGTACTCGCCGTCGTCGACCTTCGCACGCTTGTCGACCGCGCGGATCGCGTCGGCCGTGTCGACCGCGTCCGGGTCGTCCGCGAGCGCCCGGACGAGCCCGCCGAGGACGTCCCGGTGGGAGACGCGGAACTCGAAGTCGTCGCCGGTGAGTCCCAGACCGGTGAGCGCGTCTGCGGCGACCGCGAGCACCTCGGCGTCGGCCTCGGGGGCCGACGAGCCGAAGACGTCGATGTTCGTCTGGTAGAACTCGCGGAACCGGCCCTGTTGGACCTGTTCGTAGCGCCAGAACGGGCGGGTCGATACCCACTTGATCGGCTTCGAGAGCTCCTGGCCCTTCGCGACGACCATCCGGGCGACCGTCGGCGTGAGCTCGGGCGTCATCGAGACCTCGCGGCCGCCCTTGTCCTCGAAGGCGTACAGCTCGTCGACGATCTCCTCGCCGGACTTGTCGACGTACATCTGCGTGCGTTCGAGCGCCGGGGTCGCGACCTCACGGAAGCCGTAGCGTGCGGCCGCACCCTCGATCGCGTCCGTCACCTCGCGGCGTGCTGACTGCTCTCCGGGATAGAAATCTCGGAACCCTTTGAGTCCGTCGTACATGAACGCGGCTTCGGCGAGGGGCCGCTTGAAACCATTCCTTTGGCTTCGGGACGCGATCGACGACGGGGCCCGTCGCTCCGGTCTCGACGGGACCGTCGTCAGGGACTCCCCTCAAACCGTCGTGACGAGGGCCGTCAGTCGCCGAGGACGCCGCCGATCGCACCCGCCAGTGCGGAGTCGATCGCGAACAGGAGCGTGAGGAACAGCCCGACGACGAGGATCCCGGCGCTACCGAACAGCCCGCCGAGCGGTCCGCCGACGAGCCCGACGAGCCCCCCGAACGCGGCGAGTATGAGGGTGACGACGATCCCGCTCACCGAGCCGGCGAGCAGGCCGTGCCACGTTCCGGAGAGCAGCCCGCCGCCGGCGACGTAGCCGGCGACGAACCCGCCGATCAGGCCGGCACCGATGTGACCGATCACGGGAGCGAACGTCGCCAACAGTCCGGCTATCACCATCACGACGAACCCGTATCCGACCGCACGCCAGTCAGTCATACGTTCGGTAGTTCCCCGACGGGGATAAGAATTGACGAACGCGGAACCACCGTGGTCGGCGTCGATAAACCGTCTCGTTCCGGCCGTGGACGGCTCAATCGTCCCGGCCGTAGACGGCTCGATCGTCCCGGCCGTAGACGGCTCAATCGTCCCGGCCGTAGACGGCTCGATCGTCCCGGCCGTAGACGGCTCAATCGTTCCGGCCGTGGACGTACGTCTGGTCGTGGTCGGGAAACACCGCGGCGACCGCCGACTCGTCGTGCGTCTCGGCGATCAGTGCACGGATCTCACCCTCGTAGTCGGCTTTAGGTATCTCCTCGCTCGGTCCCTGTTCGACCTCGAACGTCGCCTCCACGAGGCGATCGACCGCGTGGCGGCCGAATCCCGAGAGCGGCGAGATGTAATCGACCCCGTGGCGGTCCTCGAGGCTCTGCGCCTGCGCTCGTGAGACCGTCGGCACGCGATCGTCGCGTCGGGTTCCGTCCGCGACCGCGTCGACGTCGAGTTCGGCGATCGACTCCAGCGCGTGCTCGTGGACGCGCTGGATCCCGTTTCGCGGGTAGCCGTCGGCGAGCATCGTCTCGGCGGCCTCCTCGGCGACGGCGCGGTCGAGTTCGACCCGATCGAACGGGAAGCCGAGGGCGGTCGCCGCACGTTCGGCGTGTTCCCAGTCGTCGGTGAGCCCGAAGCTACCGGTCACGCACCGAACGTCGTAAAAGCGATCCAGCAGGAGCGCCGCGAGCGAGGAGTCCTTCCCGCCGCTGTACAGAAGCGCGAGCTCCATCTACCGGCGGCGGATGTCGAAGCTCTTCTGCTCGGGCTGAAGCTCCTTGAGCAGGTCGCGCATCTGCGCTTCGTCGATCCGCCCCTGCACGCGACCGCTCTGGGCGAGCGCGGCGACCTGCTGTTTCACCTGCTTTGCGAACTGCGGCTTCGACATCTCGACCGCGTTGAGACGCTGGCGCGCCCCGTCGGTGAGATGCTGTTTGAGCACCGCCTCCTGTTGGGCCTCGGCACGCTCCTGGGCCTCCTGTTGGGCCTCGGCGTCGCCGCCCTCCTGTGTGCGGTCCTGCAGCTCCTGCATCTTCTTTTCGCGCAGTTCCTCGAGCCGTTCGTCGTCAGGGTTCTCGCTCATACGGTGCCCTTCTCGGCCCGAGCGAAAAACGATTTCGGAGCCATCCGTGCCCGACGACGCGACCCCCGCCGCCTCGATCCGTCGCTCACCGTCACAAGCGGTTCGCTCTTTTTAAACGGTTCAACGGCGTACCGACGGGACATGAGCGAGTCGCGCGATTTCTGTCCCCGATGTGGCGACGCGGTCCCGGAGCGACGCGAGCCGTTGCCCGGAGATCCGCGGGGCCGGGACGCGTTGCTGTGTGACGACTGTTATTTCGAGGACTTCGAGCTGGTCGACGCCCCGGAACGGATCGAAGTGCTGGTCTGTTCGGGCTGCGGCGCGGTCCACCGGGGGGACTCCTGGCGCGACGTCGGCGCGCGCGACTACACCGAGGTCGCCGTCGACGAGGTCGCGTCGGCGCTCGGCGTCCACGTCGACGCCGAGGACGTCGAGTGGAGCGTCGACCCCGAGCAGGTCGACGAGAACACGATCCGGATGCACTGCCGCTTTTCGGGCGTCGTCCGTGGCACCCTTCGATCGGCGGACGTCACCGTCCCGGTCAAGGTGTCTCGCGGGACCTGCGACCGCTGCGGGCGGATCGCGGGCGGGTACTACGCGGGCGTCGTACAGGTCCGCACGGACGACCGCGAGCTCACGGCCGAGGAGCGCGCGCGGGCCCTGGAGATCGCGGAGTCGTACGTCGCCGAACAGGAACGGGGCGGCGACCGCGAGGCGTTCATCACGGAGATAAACGAGACCGACGACGGCCCGGACGTGAAGCTCTCCTCGAACCGCCTCGCTCAGAACGTCGCGACCCGGCTCACCGACGAACTCGGCGGGAGCTTCGAGTCGTATCCGACGCTCGTCACCGAGGACGGCGACGGCAACGAGGTGTACCGCGTCACCTTCGCGGTACGGCTCCCCCGGTACGCTCCCGGGGAGATAATCGATCCCGAGGACGGTGACGGTCCGGTCCTCGTGACGGGTGTGTCCGGTCGCCTCCAGGGGATCCGACTCGCCACGGGCGAGGAGTACTCGTCGTCGTTCGACGAGGGCGACGCGCCCGACGCCGCCCGGTTGGGCACGCACGCTGACGCGAGCGAAACCACCGTGGTCACCGTCGAAGACGAGAACGCGGTCCAGCTGCTCGATCCGGAGACGTACGAGGCGAAAACGGTCCCGAAACCCGACTTCTTCGACGACGAGGACGACTCCGTGCTGGCGTTCAAAGACGGCGAAGACGTCCACGTCGTCCCGGAGGAGCCCCCGTCGAGCTGATCCGCAACGGAGCCTGTCGATCGGTCTCTCAGTCGATCCGCTCGGCAGCGTCGCGTTGCACGAGCGGGTCCGCGTTCGCCGCCGGCAGCGTGACGACGTCCTCGGTGGCGAGGTCGTACTCCCGTTCGTCAACCCCGAGGATCGAGCCCACGTCTCGGGTGATCCGGACCGTCGTTCGCTCCGTCTCCTCGTCGGGGACCATGTCTCCCGCTTCCGCTCCGTCCTCCCTCTCCGCGATCCGGCCACCGTCGCTCACCCCGGGTGCGCCGGGCGGGGCGGGTTCGGGGTCCACGGGCGTCGGTTCGGCCGAGTCGTCGATCGATGTGCTCGGTTCGTCCGGTGACGAGTCCGATTCGGTGTTGCCCATCGCGCTCGCGAGAGCACCGTCGCCGCCCGAGCCGTCAGCATCGTCGGTGGCCACTGGCTCGGGGTCGTCGGTCCGATCCGATGCGCCGTCGGTGGGGGAAGGGGCAGTAGCGGGTCCAGAGGTATCGGGCGAGTCCACGGTGCCGCTCTCCGTGGCGGGATCGGCCACGACATCGGTCGCTGTCCGCGAGTCGTCCCCGGCTCCGACGGACGCGGTCGTCGGCGTGGTCTCGCCGGCGAGTGCGTCGAGGACGGTGGATTTGTTCTCGCCGATCCGATCGACGAGGTCGTCGAACAGGTCCCGCTCCTGCGTGGTCAGTCCCTCCGTCTCGACGGGCATGTCGGCGGCGGCGAACGAGGCCAGCTTGACGACCTTCCCGACGCGGCGCTCGTACAGCGCCTCCGCGACCTCCTCGGCGGTCTCGATCTCGTCGGACATGCGCCGGACGTCGTCGTCGGAGAACGGCTTGTCGACCGCGGCGGCGCGACGATCGCGGGCCGCACGGAGATCCGAGATGTACGCGGCGACGTCGTCATAAAAGGAGTCCCGCAGGTGCTGGAGGCTGTCCTTCCGACGCTCCTTCGCCTGTACGGATCGCAGCTCGTCGAGGTTCATTCGTCGGTCATGTCGTTCATCGTTCGGGTGCCTTTCGCGCTTCGCCGCGGGCCATCAGGAAGACGCCCGCGTACTCGGGGACCGAGGTTCTACCGGGTTCCACTAACAACCGCTCCCCGTTTAGTTCTACCGTCCGCTCGTCCTCGCACTCGATCGCGATCTCCCGACCGACGAACCGCTCCGGAATCGCATCCGCAAGCGGGTCGAACGCGTCCAACTCGTCGCGATCGAGGGGGGTGACGACGAGACCGGAGCCGCCGTGAAGCGTCCCCGGAAGCCTGATCAGTCGGCGCGTGTCGGTGGTGACCGGTTCGTCGATCGGAGCGGTCGCCGTCGCGGTCACCCGTGCAGCGAGCGCCGAGACCAGCCGGCGGACGCCGGGGCCCCCCGCCTCGACGTTGCCCGCGCGGACCGCCTCCGGGTTGCGCTCGAACGCGCCGAGGATCGTCTTCGCGCGCCCCTCACCGATCCCGTCGAGCTCCATGAGCCGCTCGCGGGCCGCGTCGTCGTCCATCTCGCGGAGGTCGTCCGCGTACTCGATCAGGGCGTCGTGAACGCGCGCGCCCCATCCGCCCGCCGTCCGGAGGACGCGCTTGTTGGTCCCGCGCTCCTGGACCGTGTGGATCAGGTTCTCCACGTCGAGATCGATCGCACGAACGTAGTCGACGATCTCCCGTCTGGCCTCGCTGTCAAGTTCCCGGATCGACTCGTCGCGGACGTGGACGTGATAGCCGCGACCGCCCGAGAACACGACGGTGAGATCCTCGAAGGCGAAATCGTCCTCGAGAAACGCGAGGAGCCGATACAGCGCGTCCTTGCAGGCGGCGAGCATCTCCCGGTAGCTCGTCGCCTCGGGGTCGACACCGGGGAGGTGGTCGGCGTCGAGATCGAACACGAGGTCGGCGGACCGCCATCCCTTTTGCGACATCGTCGACGCCCCGGGATCGTCGTAGCGGGCCGCAGAGAAGTACGCGTGCCGTGGGGCGTTGTCGGCGAAGAACGTGTCGACGTCGCCCAGATCGTACAGGGACTGGTGACGAACCATGGTGGTTCCCGTGCCGGGCGTCCACGGGATATGGCCCCACTCACGGAGGTGTGCGTCCGGCGGAGGGGTAAGGGAGACGCTCCGGTAGTAGTCACCGAAGCGTCCCGCGAGGTACTCGCGCGTCCGATCGTCCATCTCTCTCGTCGTATCGTCGGTCGAAGTATAATCGTTGTCGTTCGCGGGCGGCGTCATCGATCGCCACTCCTAACGACCTGTCGCGCGTACGTCGTTCCATGCGCTCGGAAGAGGAGATACGCGAGCAGTACGAGTTCCTGATCGAGCAGCTCGACGACGAGGAGATGAACCACCGCGGGGTCGAGGAGCTGTTCACCCACTACCGGCGCGCGCTCGGGTGGGTGCTCGAAGAGGAGCACATGTGAGCGCTCCCGGAATCTTTATCAACCGGGATACGGTATCGTCAGGTGACGCTTCGTCTGGAGGGCCGAAGCGTCAGCGGGGACCAATTTAGGGCGGCAGGCCTCACGCGGCTTTTTTCCGCGTGGGGCTTGCTTCTCTTTCGAACGACTCCGAGTGCCGACGCCGGGATGCGCCGATTATGCACCGAGGCGTGTCCAACCGACCAATGACGACTACTCGACCGAGAGCGACGGATCCGTGCCGGCGTCGTCGACGTCGTCCCACTCGATCTCGAACTCGATGCTGAGCTCGTCCGGGCCCGATCCCGTCTCCCGCTCGGCTTTCACCTCGAACGTGGCCCTCGCCGGCACCGCGAGCGTGATCGAGTCGCCGGCAGCCGAGAGCGTGACGTCCTCCCCCGCGTCGAGTTTGTCCGCAACCGAGCGGAGCGACGCCGCGATCGTTTCTCTGTCTTCCGTCGTTTCCGTCGAGAACAGCACTTCTTCTGGCATACCTCCCGTTGGTCTTCTACAATTATAAACACGACGGCCGTCCGACGAGTGTGGACTCAGTGACAAAACACCGAGAACGTCGTTACCGCCGATACCGGGCTCAACGTATGCGTTCTCGTGGGTATAGAACGACATACTTATTTATTTTCGACAAGTAACTACCGTCAGTACCATGTACGACCTCACAGGTTTTCAACGTGACCTGCTTTACGTGATCGCCGGCTTGGACGAGCCCCACGGCCTCGCCATCAAGGAGGAACTCGAGGACTACTACGAAAAGGAGATCCACCACGGTCGTCTCTACCCGAACCTCGACACGCTCGTCGAGAAGGGACTGGTCGAGAAGGGCCAGCGTGATCGCCGGACGAACTACTACACGCTCACGCGTCGTGGTCGCCGCGAGATCGACGCCCGCACGGACTGGGAGTCGCAGTACGTCGATCACTGACGTTCGCAGTACGTCGATCGCTCGTCACAGCCTCCGACGCCGTCGCCTTCGGGTCGTTCTCGGTCTCCGCTCGGCGTCTGTTTCCCCACGCTCGACCGCCCCGGCCCCTGTTCGATCGCATCGCTCCGAATGGATGCCGATCGAAGGCTTCGTTGAACTCCTTAATAATTGAGTAGCACGGACCGCTGTGAGCAGTCGCGAGGTGTTCCGTTACAAATGGGCATCTCGATGGGTGTCCCCGTACTGTCTACCGATTTCGGTGTGCGTCTGCGTTTCTTCGATTAACAGCGTTCTATCCAGGCGTTTTCGAGAAGAGCCGAGCAGTCGTCAGCGAATCACGACCGTCGTGCTCACGGTATCTGAATCCTACCGTCGTTAACAGCCAACTAGTGATTAGTACACCCCGGCTTAGTCGGATCAATCGGGTTGATGATACTATCTCCGACCAGGCCACAGACACAGCCGACACAGGAGCGGATTCCGACGCGTCCGGAGGCGACCCCAACGGTCCGCTCACTGGGGTGGTTCGATGGGTTTTCCTGTCCGGGGATCGACGGGCGCTCGCACTCGTCACGGAGGTCGTCATCCTGGCGGCGCTGCTGACGGTCGGAACGATCTGGGAGTTCGAGATGGAACGGCTCGTCACCGAGACGCGAGCGGTCCAGACCCTGTTCAACACGCTGCTCGGCGGGATCATTCTCTTCGTCTCGGTCGTCCTCTCGATCAATACTGCAGCCCTCGCCCAGGAGTTCGCTCCCCTCCAAGTCAAGCTGGCCAGCATCGAGGATTCCATCGACTTCCAGATCGAACTTGAGGAGCTCGTGGAGGACGGCATCAGTCCGGCCGGGCTACAGCCGTTTCTCCAGTACGTCATCGAGGCGATCCATTCCGAATCGGAATCGCTCCGGGCCCCCGATAACTCGACGACGGACGATCGAGCGCGAGCGGACCTGCTTGCCTTCGTCGACGATATCGACACACGGTTGTCCCAGATCGAGAGGCGCATCCAACAAAGCGACCCTCGAGTGTCGATTCTCCTTTTGAGCACGCTCGATTACCCCTACGCCCGCCACATCAACGTGACCCGCCGCCTGAAAGCCACCCACGGGGACGCACTCACGGAATCGGATCACGATTCGCTCGCGACGCTGCTCCGGATTCTCACCATCCTCGCGTCCGGTCGAGAGTACTTCACGACGCTGTATTTCAAGCGGGAACTCCGGAACCTCTCGAGTGCCCTCCTCATTCTCTCGCTCCCGGTCATCGTCTTCACGTCGTACGTCCTGCTCGCGATAGATACCGGCCTCTTCCCGCAAACGACGCTCCCCGGAGTCCGATCACGACTCCTCTATGTCAACCTCGCGTTCGTCATCGCGCTTTCCCCGTACGTCCTTCTCAGTTCGTACATGCTTCGCATGCTTACCGTCTCGAAACACTCCCTCGAATCGACGGTGTTCACCCTCAAGGCCGATGTCGGACTGGAGTTCGACCGGTAGTACGCCCGACCGATAGCCACGCAACGATCGAGTATTTCCTCCCGGCGGTCGTCTGTCACACGTGGTTCCAGATGGACGACGACACCGATACTGAGACTGGCGCCGACGTGGGCGATACCGTCGGGCAGGACGTCTCCGAACTGAGCTCCGTTCTCGGCGATGCCTATCGCGGCGAACTGGATCGCGAGACCACCTGGCGCTCACGGCTCGATCAGACGACGACCTGGAGCGTGACGATGATAGCCGCGATCCTCACCTGGGCGTTCTCGAGTCCCGACAACCCCCACTATATCATCCTCGTCGGCATCCTGGTCGCGACGCTGTTCTTACTCATCGAGGCACGACGGTATCGAGATTACGACGTCTATCGCGCACGAGTCAGGATTTATCAGCAGAACCTGCTCGTGACCACCCTCGATCCGACACAGAAACTCGAGCACGATGACTGGCGCGAAAAGCTCGCCGCGGACTATCGAAACCCGACGATGAAGATCACGCTACTCGAGGCGATCGAACACCGACTCCGGCGCATCTACCTCGAGCTAATCAGTGTTCTGTTGCTCGCTTGGATCTTTCGAATCACCGCGTTCATGCCCGAGACGTCGCTTCTCGAGGCTGCGTCGATCGAGACGCTCTCGGGCACGGTCGTCCTCGGTATCGTCGGCGTCTTCTATCTGGGGCTACTCGGTATCGCCCTCCGACGAACCGAACGCGAGGCGAAGGGCGAATTCGAGGACGAAGCGATCGGCGAGTGGAAGGACTCGAACGATTGAGGACCGGGATCAGTGGGGTCTTCGATCTCGGTCGGATCGTCGCCGTTCGTCTCCGACGGATCGACGCAGCACGGCAACGCCACCCTCGTCGTGGTCGAAGCCGAATCTCATTGGGGCCTGATCCATCGGTTCGTAGCGAACGGTTGCGATCGATCGGTCTCGACCGACGTGGTACCGGCCGGAACGTCCCTCCGATTGGCTTCCGAAAAATCGACTCAAAAAGGGAGGGATCAGAAGTCGTCCGCTTCTTCGGCTTCTTCGTCCGGCTCGTCCGGCTCATCCGGTTCATCCGGCTCGTCTGGTTCGTCCGGTTCGTCCGGTTCGTCCGGTTCGTCCGGCTCGTCAGGCTCGTCTGGTTCGTCCGGTTCGTCCGGTTCGTCCGGTTCGTCCGGCTCGTCCGGTTCGTCCGGCTCATCCGGCTCGTCCGGCTCATCCGGCTCGTCCGGCTCATCCGGTTCATCCGGCTCGTCAGGCTCGTCTGGTTCGTCCGGTTCATCCGGCTCATCCGGCTCGTCAGGCTCGTCAGGCTCGTCCGGTTCGTCCGGTTCGTCCGGTTCGTCCGGTTCGTCCGGCTCGTCCGGTTCGTCACTCGGGTCTCGTGCGTCCTCGACCGGTGCATAGATCCCGTCCTGAGTCAACGCGGTGTCGATCGTTCCGTCCGCGTCGAACGCGTCGACGACGGTCCACTCCCCGTCGTCGTACCGCCACAGCTCGACCACGTCCCCAACGACGTCGTCTCCGTCGTAGGTCAGGATCGCGTCGGCCGTATCGACATCGAGGACCTCGACTCCGTCACCGACCGCGGCCACGTCGTCGGGGAGCGCGGGGAGATCGTCACGGCCGATGGCATCGAGTGAGACCCGTTCGTCACTGAACCCGAACACGGCCTCGTCGCCGATTCCCAGCCCCGACGCGGTTAGGAGTGAATCTCTGATACTCTCGACTTGCCACCCGTCGTTACGGCGGATGAGCACGCTCTCGAACTCCAGCCGGTTCGACATGACCACCACGCCAGTCCCGTCATTGTCCTCGATCACCGCGTCACGGAGCGTGTCCGGTCCGCCATCGGCGGCGGAGAACCCTGGACCGCCGTTCCCGGCGATGGTCAGATCCGTGAACGTGTTCCGTGCCACGTCGATCCCCGTCTGGATACCGCCACCGTCGTTTCCGGTTACCGTGATCCCGGTGAACTCGGCGTTATCGACGAGGTCCGCACACTGGATCCCGTACGCTCCGTTCTCAGTGGCGGCGACGTTCTCGGCCACGAGATCGGACGTTTCCCAGAGCAGGATCCCGTCCGCACCGTTCTCGGAAGCCGTGACGTTTCGGAGTGTCGACCCGCCCGCGGCAAACATGAAGACCCCGACCGACTCGTTCTCGGTCGCCGTCACGTCCTCGAGGGTGCCCTGTACCGGCCACTCCAGCTCGGTGCCGAAGCTGATCCCCTCCTCGAACCCAGTAACGTCGAGGTCACGAACCGTCACGTCCTCGAGCCACTCGTCGGGGTCGCCGACGAAGACGCCGACCCCCTCGCCCTCGCCGGCTATCGCGTATCCGTTCCCGTCGAGAGTCACGCCCCCCGATCGTATCCAGATACAGGCGTCGACGTAGAGGTCGTCGTATGCCTGGCCACCGCCGGTGATGTCGTCGACCAGCTCGTACTCACCGGGTTCATCGATTATCGTACAGGAATCGATCGTGCGGTCGACCGTCGCCGCTTCGATCGTCAAGCGACCGGTCGCCGAGTCGTCGTCGGTAAAGACGCCGTGTTCGTACTCGCCCGACTCGAGGTCCTCGGTGTCGACGTCCTCGAACGTGACCGTCTCGTCGTCGCCTCCCGCCAGTTCGAGTTCGCGGTCCGCCACCACGTCGTCGTCGATCCGGAGCTCGACGTCCTGCGTCCCAGCGTCCTCGCCGACGTTCTCGATCCGCGCGGAGACGTCGATCCGGTCGCCCTGAGTCACGGTCGCCTCGACGGGATCGAGATCCGAGACGGTGAACCCGGCCGGTGTCTGAACCCGGAGCCGACCGGTCGCCGAGTCGTCCTCGGTGAAGACGCCGTGCTCGTACTCGCCCGGCTCGAGACCCCCGGTATCGACGCTCTCGAACGTGACCGTCTCGTCGTCGCCTCCCGCCAGTTCGAGCGCCCGTTTGGCTACCACGTCGTCATCGATTCGAAGCTCGACGTTCTGTCTCCCTCTCGCCTCGCCAACGTTCTCGATCCGGGCGGAGACGTCGATCCGGTTGCCGCGGCTCACGGTCACGTCATCGGGGTCGAGATCCGAGACGGTGAACTCGGCCGGTGTCTGAATCCGAAGCCGACCGGTCTCCGAGTCGTCGTCGGTGAAGACGCCGTGTTCGTACTCGCCGGGATCGAGGTCCTCGGTATTGACCTTCTCGAACGTGACGGTTCGGGAGTCGCCACCGTCCAGCCGAAGGCGGCGACTCCTCACCAGTTCGTCGTCGATCCGGAGCTCGACGTCCTGTCTCCCCTTCGCCTCGCCGACGTTCTCGATCCGGGCGGAGACGTCGATCCGGTCGCCCCGAGTCACGGTCACGTCGTCCGGATCGAGAGCCGAAACGGTGAACTCGGCCGGCCGCAGGATCCTGAGCGTCCCCGTCATCGAGTCGTCGTCGGTGAAGACGCCGTGTTCGTATTCGCCCGGCTCGAGATCCTCGGTGTCGACGTCCTCGAACCGGACGGTTCGTGCCCGCCGACAGCCGATTTCGACGTCCCGTTCGGCGATGACCGTATCGTCGATCCGGAGCTGCACCGTCCGCGTGGCCGTGACGTCGCCGACGTTTCGGATCCGCGCGGAGACGTCGATCCGGTCCCCACGAACGACGGTCGCGTTCCGCGGGCGGAGCGACGAAACCGTGAACTCAGCGGGAACCGGTTCGATCTCGGTGTCCCTGCCGCGCTCGAATCCACGGATCTGTCCGCGAATCTCCCCCTCGGGGTTGCGTGTGGTGTGGACGGTGACGTGATAGCTACCGGGGTCGGAGAGGATCGCCGCCGCGAGGTCCGGGTCGTCGACGAGCGCGCCCTGAATCAACGGGGTCTCCGGAGTGGTCGTCAGCGGGTCGCCGTCGCCGGTCCCATCGGGCTCCGCCGTGTACTCGAACAGGGTCGCGACGATCTCCCCGTCCTCCTCTCGGCCCCCTTCACGGACGTGTGCCTGGGTGAGACACTGTGCGTCCTCGACGACGACGTCGAACAGGAGCGTCCCCTCCTCGCCCGGGGAGACGTGCACACAGCCGCTCGCCGTCGTCTGGACGCCCGCTTGGTCCCCCGAGAGGACGGCGACGTGCGCCTCGCTCGCATCGGGCGGGACCCACTCGTACTCTGCGACCTCGTAACGCAAGTCAGCGTCCGATTTGGTGCTTCGAGACTCTCCGGCGGCCTCCGAGCTGAGTGCGCCCATCCCCGCACCGGTCGCGAGTCCTCCCATGACGGTTCGGCGTCGATACGTGGTTTTCTCTACGGACGGATCATGCGTCTCATCAGACATCGTACCCGACATACGTAGATCGATCGTTTAGCTATATGGTGGCTATTTGGAATAATATGTAATTTCACGGAGACGGGATCCGGCGTCGACGACGTCGCTGTACGAGGTCGGTGAATAAGCCGATCCAAGCCGCTCACGCTTGGGTGTTTCCGCGTCACCGCTGGACCGGTTTGCTAACGGCTTACCGTCGGTTCATCTCAGCATATTCGCGGTCAACACCTCGTCTCCCGCTCGTCTGCGTGGAGCGGAGGTCGTCGGATCAGATCATCGAACACGCCGGTGTCCAGCGTCTCGCGATCCGGGTTGCAACGTCGTCGATTCGCCGGTTCGGGACGAAACGTCACGTCCGACCGCGCGCGAGCGGTGTCGCCGGGACTCGCAGTCAGTGCTCGGTCACGAGGGGTCGATGACCCCGATCCCGTCGACACGATCGATCGCGGTCCCGTACGGTTCGGAGAGCGCCGTGAGCCGATCGAGGATCGACTCGGCCTCCGTGTCGTCGGCGCGGATCGGCGTTCCCCGATCGGGACGGTCCGCGGTTCGGCCCAGCGAGCATGGAAGCAGTTCGATGCGGTCGATCCGACCGTCATCGTCGAACTCACAGGTCGCGACCACGGTGCGCCAGTAGTCGGGGTACGCGAGGTTGCCGGTCGGTTCGCCGTCCTCGTAGTACCGCGCGTCGAACACCCTCGATGGATAGCGGTCGTCCTCGACGCCGAAGTAGTCGAAGCTCTCAGCCGGGAGCCGGTCCAGCGTTTCGAACTGACAGAAGAAGTTCCCCAGCGAGTAGAAGATCGGTTTCCCGTCGTACACCTCGATCCCGCGGAGGACGTGTGGCCCGCTCCCGATCACGGCGTCGGCTCCGGCGTCGATACAGTCGCGGGCGAACGACTCGAGCATCGCCGGGGTCTCGGGAACGTTCCGCGTCCCCGACGGCCCCTGATGCGAGTGGATCGAGACGACCGCCCAGTCGGCGGTCGCGTTCGCCTCTCGAACTCCCGCAATCACCGCCTCGCGGTCCGGTGGGTGCAGCGAGTGCGAGATCCCCTCGTCGTCCTCGTCGTCGACCGACTCGAACGTCATATGCATGAACTGGTACGTGTCGTCCGTTTCGTCCATCGAGTCCGGTTGCTTGCGCCACGTGTCTCTCACGTCGTCGATGCCGACGGCGCGTCCGATCTCGCGTATTCGGTCGAGTCGCTCCTCGGTCACCCGGTAGGTCCAGTTCGTGTGAAGCGGACTGATCCCCGGGCGGCCCGGGAGGAGCGACGACGGCGCGCCGGCCTCGCTTTCGGGGGCGACGCTCGTACAGGCGCTGACCACCCCGATCCGACCGCCGGGGGTCGTCTCGTACGCCGGGGCCCGTGCGTCGGGGAGGTTGCGTCCGAGACCGGCGTAGGGGATGGACCGATCCTCGAGTTCCCGCATCGTCGAGCGCATCCCGTATCGGCCGAAATCACGGGAGTGGTTCGAAGCGGCTGATACGAGGTCGATCCCCATCGCCGTCAGCTCATCGAGAAGGGCCGGCGGACATCGAAGCACCATTCCGGGGAAGGCGGCGAGATACTGGTACTGGTCGCGGATCGCCTGTGGCGGCGTCGCGTAGGACGATCCATCCGTGACGACTGCCTCGAGATTCGTAAGCGTCGCGTCCGCGTCACGAAGTCGCTCGAGGATCGCGTTGAACCGGGGGTCGCCTTCGCGTGTGACCACCGAACGTGTCAGGATCGAATCCCCGGTCGCAGCGAGCGTGAACGGTCGATTCCCTTGCGAACTCATGGCTTCCCTTTCGAGACGGACCGGTTATAGCTGCGTGTTGTGCTCGTTTCGGGACGATCGATCTCGCGTCGCACGCACGAGCGTTCCACGATCGAGCGTCGAACGGTCCGGAGTAGCGAACTCACACGGTCTCGGTTTCGATCGCCGCGTCGGCACGGTCGAGCGCCGCGTGAATACGCGGGCGGAGTGCCGAAACCTCGGCATCGTCGTACGCCCGCTGCCGGTCGCTCGTAAGTGCCTCAAGGGCCTCCTCCAGAAGCGAAACGACGTTCGAGAGCCGCCGGTTCGCCGTGTCTGCGTCGCCGCGCGTGGCGACCTGCGTCGCAGCGGCGGCTTCCTCCACGGCACGGGACAGCCGGTCCCCGACTTCGTCGTCTCCGTCCCGTGCGGCGAGGCTCCGTGCCACGTCCCGTAGCTCCTCGATCTCCCCGCGGAGGGTCTCTGAGAGCGTTGCCTTCCCGGTTTCGACGTTCTCACGGACCGCCTCGAACTCGTCGTCAAACGACTGCGGACCGACCCGGTACGCGCCGCGCCGTCCGTCGGCGTCGACGACCTCGACGGTGTACCGACCGTCGCGGTGGACCGCCACGGCGAAGCGATCGTCCTCGGCCGGTCGCCCGTCGTACACGACGCCGGCGTAGTCCTCTCTCACGCGGACGTGAGCGATCCCGTTCGCGTCCCGCCCATCGCCGCGGATCCATCCCGCGTCCTCGGTCGCGACCACGGTGAGCTCGCCGTCCATGCCCGCTCGGAAGCGCCCGCCTTCGTGGACGAACCGCTGTGCGAACGGGGCAAAGCCGGGGCCGTTGACGACGAGGAGATGGGATCCGGGATCGACGTGGAGGTACCCGAACACGCCCTCTCGAGTGACCGTCGCCACCGGATCCTCGCTCGCGAGACGCACCGCGGCTTCCACCGGTAACCCGTACAGCGAGACGGCGATCGCGTCGTCGAGCGACTCCCGTGCCTCGTCGGTCACCCGACCGAGCGCCCCGCTCGTCCCGGAGCCGAGGAGCCGGATCCGTCCGACGACTCGGTTCGACAGTCCGGGCGGGAGCTCCCCGTCGATCCGTCGGCGATGAGCGGGGTCCGTGACGTCGGCGAGCGGGTCGGTGAATCGGTCCTGCTCCCACGGGAGTTCGACGGACGTGACGTGACTGGCGAACCGGTTCTCGACGAATCCGGGGATCGCGAACTCGAAGCTCAACTGGGGGCCGACGAACCCGTCGGTCACGTCGCGAACGTGTGCCATCGGTTCGAGCTCGTACGTCGCATTCGCTTCGGTCGGGCTCCCGGGAGCGGCGAGCACGAGCCCCGGTTCCCGGAGCGGGAGATCCGTCGGCGGTCGCGGCAGTCCGAGCCAGCTCCCGACGGTTACGCGCTCGTCGATGAAGTCCTCGGAACCGACCGACAGCGCGGGGTGATCGTCGAGTCGGTACCCGTCGAGCTCCGGCATGACGAAGGGGAGCCTCGCTCCCTCGTCGCGTGGGAGTCCGTAGGCGAACGGTGCCGCGAGGCTGCTCGTAACCTCCAGGAGGTCGTTGGTCACGTCCGAATCCCAGTCGCTGCTCGGGAGCCGCTCGAAGCTCGGGACCACGTCGTTGATCTCGCTGGCGCTCGAGTGGGAGCCGACCTCCGAAAGGATTCCCAGTCGACGGTCCCCCGTGACGTCGGGATCGAGGTACTCGTTGTTCGGGCTCGCGCGCGAGTGTGCACTCGCCGACAGCAGGAGTGGCGACCCGGATTCTCGCTCGAGGAACACCTGTAGGAGCTCCCAGTCGTGCCAGTGGAAGTTAACCGTGAACTGATCGAACGCGGAGTAAAACCAGTACTGGATCGCGTCGACGCCGTCGGCCGCCTCGACGACCCGGTAGAACGCCATCGGATCCGGCGGCGTCTCGTCCTCCGTGAACGCCGCGGAGTATCCCTCAAGTGCCGTGAATCCGTCCACGACCGGACCGTCGGCCGTCTCGATGATATATCGTCTCGGATCGGTGGGAAACCACTTCTCTAAGGCACCAAAGTACAGATCGGGCGCGTAGCGCGCGACGAGTTCGGGAACGTCCCCGGCGGACTCGTTCTCCGTCGGCTCGTCGTCCACACCGGGAGTCGGAGCGGCCGGCGGTGTCAGGTCCGGCTCCGGTGAATCGTCCGATCGGGACGAGATCCACGCCCCGACGACGCCGCTCCCCCCGATCACCCCGAGAGCCGCGTACGTGAGGAACCGGCGTCGTCGGCCGTCTGACGGTCGTTTGTCTCCGTCTCCGTTCGTTGTCGGCATGGGTGATCTGAACCCGGTACGCGTGCGTCGTATAACTGCTTTCCTCCGGGCCGCGGTTCCGCTCCGTCCATGGCCGGCCTCGCGGAACGTGTACCGAGGCCGACGATCGGAACCGGGCGTGCGGGAGTTCCGCACGCGTTCCGGAAGGATTGGCCGGCGACGTAACAGCAAGGAGCCGGGGTGCTGCTATGAACGGCAACGACTGAATCGTGTCTCATCTCCAAGCGATCGGACGGTACGCGAAGACGGCGACGGAAGACCTGTGGTCGGACGGACGCGGATGGATCCTCCTCACCGTCGGGATCGGCTGGTCCCTCTCCATCGGCGTACGGTTCGTCTATCCGGCTCTCGTCCCGTACTTCCAGAGCGACTTCGGGATCGGACTGACCACGACCGGGTTGTTGTTAACGCTGCTGTGGGGTGCCTACGCCGTCGGTCACGTCCCCGGCGGGGTCCTCGGTGACCGGATCGGCGAGGGGAACGTCGTGGTCCTCAGTACCCTCGTCTCGGCCGCAGCGGTGCTCGTCGTCGCGACGTCCGTGACGCTCCCGATGCTGTTTGCTGGCACGATCGCGTTCGGACTCGCGACAGCGCTGTACGGCCCGACCCGGTTCACCATCTTCACCGACATCTATCCGGACCGAGCCGGTTCGGCGATCGGGCTGACGATGGCCGCGGGCAGCGTCGGGAACACCGTGTTCCCCGTGGCGGCGGCCGTCGTCGCCTCGTACGCCACGTGGCGCGTCGGGATCGGCGCGTTCGGTCCGCTGTTCGTCGCTGTCGCCGTGGCGCTGTGGATCGCCGTTCCGAAGCGAACGTCCTCGGGTTCGAGCGCGGTCGACGAGTTCTCTTGGGAGGTGTTTGCGCGGATCAAACGTGGGATCAGCCGCGAGTCCATTCCGATCGTCGTGCTCGTTCAGGTCACCGTCTCGTTCGTGATACAGGGGTTCTCCTCCTTTTATCCGACGTACCTCGCGGTTGCGAAGGGGCTGTCCCCGCAGCTCGCGGCGACGCTTTTCGGGCTGTTTTTCGCCGTCGGAGCGCTCATTCAACCGTTCTCCGGGAGCATGCTCGACCGGTTCGGAACGCGCCCGACGCTCGCCGTCTCGCTCGGCGGCTGCATCGTCGCGCTGTGGCTGTTGCCGTTCGTTCAGGGGCTCGTCCCGCTCGTCGCGCTCACGGTCCTCGCCAGCACCTGGAACGGCTGTGGCGTCGCCACACAGACGTACATCGCGAGCTCGCTGCCCGAGGACATGCAGGGGACCGGGATGGGAACGCTGAAGGCGGGCTGGATGACGGCCGGCGCGACGTCGCCGCTGATCATCGGCGTGCTCGCCGACTACGGCTCGTTCGACGAGGGGTTCCTGCTGCTTGCCGCCGTCGGAACGATCGGGTTGGTCCTCACGCTCACGCGACTGTGATCGTCGGACGGGTTCGGGGTCAGTCCCGGTCGGTGCCGTCGTCCTCGCGTCCGCGGTCCGTGGGCGGGCGAACCCACCCGACGACCGCGACGACGGCGGCGAGGGCGACGCCTACGGCGAGGATTCGGTCCACCGTGAGGAGGTCTCGTGACGCCGGGACCGAGTAGTCGATCAGCAACAGCAGGAGCACGCCGTAGCCGAACGCGGCGAGGCCCGCCAAGCCGCCGTATACGGATCGTTCGTCTCGCCGCCCGAGGAGGCGATACGACGCCGCTCCCGCGCCGACCGCCAGCAGCGTCGCGAACGGGAGCACGAGGAACACCGAGGGGAAATCGGGCCCGAAGAGGAGCTCGAACCCGACGACGCTCCCGAGGAGGAACGCGGTCACGCCGACGCCGCCCGCGATGGGTAGTTTGAATATTGACATGTGTGGACGTACGTCCGGATCGAAAATAACGCTCGCGCGGCGGCGAACTCGTGAGCGAGATCGCCGTACTTTCAGGCGTGCGAGGGGGCGGTCACCGAACCGTTCGACCAACGCTTTTGGCGGCACGCCGAGAAGCATCGGTATGTCCTCACACGATTCGGACGACGACAGAGCGAGATGGGTGCGATGGTAGACGTCGCGCTCTCGGCGAGCCGTCTCCTCGTGGCGTTGGGCCTCGTCGTGTTGAACGGCTTCTTCGTCGCCTCGGAGTTCGCGTTCGTCCGGATCCGTTCGACCTCCGTCGAACGGCTTTCCGAGGAGGGTCGTGCGGGGTCGGACACGCTCCAGGAGGTGGTGGCGAACCTCGACGACTACCTCGCGGTCACGCAGTTGGGGATCACGCTCGCCTCGCTGGGCCTGGGATGGGTCGGTGAGCCCGCCGTCGCCTCGCTCATCGAACCCGTACTCGAGTCGGTTCTCCCGCCGAACCTGATCCATCTCGTCGCCTTCGGGATCGGGTTCGGATTCATCACGTTCCTCCACGTCGTCTTCGGCGAGCTCGCCCCGAAGACGATCGCCATCGCCCAAGCCGAGCGGATATCCCTGCTCGTCGCGCCGCCGATGAAGGCCTTCTATTACCTGTTTTACCCCGGACTCGTCGTGTTCAACGGGACGGCAAACGCGTTCACGCGGCTGCTCGGTGTCCCGCCCGCTTCGGAAACCGACGAGACGCTCGAAGAACCGGAGATTCGACGGGTATTGGCACGCGCCGGCGAGGAGGGGAACGTCGACGCCGCGGAAGTGGAGATGATAGAACGCGTCTTCGAGCTCGATGATATCGACGTCAGGTCGATCTTGGTACCGCGACCGGATGTGGTGAGCGTTCCCGCTGACGCCTCGCTTGCGGCGATCCGGTCGACGGTTCTCGAGGCCGGGCACACGCGCTATCCGGTCGTCGAGCCGGACAACGGTGATCTGGTGGTCGGATTCATCGACGTCAAGGACGTGTTGCGTGCGACCGAGACGCTCGACGGGGAGGGTTCGACGGCGAGAGAGCTCGCACACGAGATCATCGTCGTGCCGGAGACGACGGCGGCGAACGAGCTCCTGTTGCAGTTCCGGGAGGAGCGCCAACAGATGGCCGCGGTGATCGACGAGTGGGGCGCGTTCGAGGGGATCGCGACCGTCGAGGACGTCGTCGAGGCGATCGTGGGGGACCTCCGAGACGAGTTCGACGTCGCCGCGGACGAACCGACGGTGCGGCGACTCGACGGCGAGCGATACGACGTCGACGGGGACGTCTCGCTGGGAGTCGTTAGCGACGTGCTCGGCGTCGAACTCGTGAGCGAGGGGTTCGAGACGATCGGCGGCTTCGTGCTCGATCGGCTCGGCCGCGCCCCGGAGGTCGGCGACTCCGTCGAGGTGGCCGGATACGTCATCGAGGTGACGACCGTCGACGGCACTCGGGTATCGACGCTCCGTGTGCGCGAAACCGACGACCGGGACGAGCCGACGAGCGCGTGAACGACGATCACCACGGACCCAGCAGCAGCACGACGCTCGCGGCGATGAACGCGACCTTCATGACCGTGTTGACGACGATCACCTTCGTCCCGAACGCCGCGCCCCAGATCCCGTACTGGAAGGGGATCGACCGTTTAAACGTCGACACCGCGAACGACACGATCCCGCCGAGAAGCATCGTCGCGACGGCCGTTCGGGGCGTGAACGTCCCGTCGAGCAGCGGTGCGATGGCGACGGCTCCGGCGGTCGTATCGAGGGAGTAGACGGCGATCACGGGAACCGCAGCACTCGGAAGGCCGAGCATCGAACTGAGCGGTTCGGCGAAACTCGTCACCGCCTCGACGTCGTAGTTCGAGACGAACGCGGCGACGAGCGTGTACACAACCGCCAGTCGGGGAACGATCCGACGCAGGGTCCCCCACGACGTCTCGCCCGCGGCGCGGACGCGCTCGCGACGGTCCCGGTCATCGGCATCCGGAGCGCTCGCCTCGATGTCGGCCACCGCGGCGCGGTCCACGTTCCGATCGGACACCAGGAGTCCGCCGATGACGACGCCGGACAGCGTGATAGCGAGCGCGATCCCCGCGCGAAACGTGACGTAGAGCGTTCCCGTGTACCACCCGAGGATCGGGAGCATGACGGGAACGTAGTAGGTGAACACGTGCTGGACGAATCCGAAGAACGTGTTTATCATCACGGCGACGAGCGTCGCGCGGTCGTCGAGCAGTCCCGACTCGCGGTACTCCGCGAGCGTCGCGTAGCCGGCGGTCGTCGACGCCGCGGTCGTCAGGATCGCGGTCCCGACCTCGTCGGGGAGGTTCGCCGGACGAGTGAGGTAACTCGCAACGCCGGCGATGTGGCGCACAGCGCCGAACGCGACGGCGACGTTGGCCGCGAACACGCCGACCGAGATGAACAGCGTGATCCGGACGAGCCGCGGGAGGACCTCGGCGAGGAGGGCGACGACCTCGGGAACGACCGATTGCACGTTCGAGAATGCGGATCGATGAAACAAAGCAACGTCGGTGTCGGCGACGTTCGCTTCGTCCCGCGACGCTTTTCCCGACGTGTCGCGCATCCACGGCGTAATGGCACCCGCGGACGACGACATCTCGATCGAGGAGAAGCGCGTGTACGCCGCCCGGGCGGGGCGAACCGACGTCTACCTCGCGACGCGAACGGGCGTGGTCCGGGTGGCGGTCTCCGGCGACAAGATCGGTACGTTCTCGCTGGTCGACCGCGAGTCGGCGTGCGACGTCGCTGTGCTCGGCCGAGCGAGCGCGGCGGACGTGCTCGCGGTCGCGACCGAGCGGGGGCTCCGACTCGCGACGCTCGACGATGCGGACCGGGACCATGAGTTCGTCGCCGTGGAGGATATCGTCGACTCGGACGCCGGAGACGCGGACGCCAGTGGCGACGCACCCGACGCCGCTCCCGGAGCGGCCGTCGCCGTCGGCGCTCACGACGGCGCGGTTCTCGCCGCGAGCGCGGACGGGACGATCACGCGGCTCCGGCTCGAGGGCGGTACGGGCGAGGAACGGCTCGCTGCGGCCGCGGATCGAGTCGGACGCGTCGACGAGCCGCGAGCGATCGACGGCCCGCTGATCGCCGGCTCGGGCGGGGTTCACCGCGTGGTCGACGCTGCGGACGGCCCTCGGATCGAGGCGGTCGGGCTCGACGACGTTCGCGACGTCGCGGGGACGGGCGTTCCGCTCGCGGCGACGTCGGACGGGCTCTACTGGCTGGGAAACGGGTGGATGGACGCGCTGGCGGGTTCGTTCGACGCCGTTGCGGCCGACGGCAACGGGCACGCGATGGCCGTCACGGAGGGAGCGCTGTTCGTCCACGCGGGAGACGACGACACCGGTACCGACTGGTCGACCGACGCGTGGGCGTCGTCGACGCTTCCGGTCGACGAACGCCCCGTCGCGCTCGGCTACGGACCGGGGATCTCCGCGGTCGTCACCGTCGATGGAACGCTGTGTGTCGACGTCGGAGACGGCTGGCGACATCAGACCATCGGCGTCCCGGACGTTGGTGGAATCGCGCTGGCGGCCGTCGACGAGGACGGTGCCCGCTCGCGGTGAGGCCCTTCGGCGAGACGCGCTCGGAGTTCGGTGGCCGCGACGACTACGCGTTCGTCCACATGTGGGGCGAAGACGACGGGCCCGAGGGGTTCGACGTCGACGACTCCGCGTCCGCGTTCATCCGTGACGCCGACGGCAACACGGTGTCACTCGAGGTCGCGTGGGCGACGAACCGCCCGACGAACGACGAGCTCGTCGTCCGCGGCACGGAGGCGGGTGCGACGTTCGACCGCGGGAGCAACGACCTGACGATCCACGAGGCGGCGATCGGCGGCGGACACCACCTCTCGGACACGGACGTCGAGACCGGGGACGACGACAGCCACGCCACCGAGCAGGGCGTGTTCCTGGCGGCGGTCGCCGCGGGCGAGCCACCGTCGATCAACACCGTCGAGGAGGCGCTCTCCGTCTAGCGAGTCATCGATGCGATATACCGGTCCTCGGAGGAGGGGCGGGGGATCCGGCTCGGCTGAGGTGACGGCGATCCGGCGCGACTGAGGGCGGCACGTCGACCGTCGGAACGCGACCGACCGGTGCGGATCGATTACCGAACCTATTCGGTGCTCGACACCGTCGGTCACGGTCGTCCGTGAGTTCGAGATCCGCTCCCGCTCCGACGCCGCCCGCCGAACGGATCGTCAGTCTGGACGTTCTCAGAGGCGTCGCCGTGTTGGGCATCCTACTGATCAACATGTGGGTGTTCGCGATGCCGGAGACGACGCTTCTGAATCCGACCGTCTACGGCGACTTCACCGGAGCGAACTACTGGGCGTGGCTCGTCGGCCACGTGTTCTTCCAGGAGAAGTTCATCACCCTGTTCTCGGTCCTGTTCGGAGCCGGAATCGTGCTGTTCACCGACAGTGACAAGCGGAGCGAGGCGGCGGCGATCCGCCTCCACGTTCGACGGATGTTCTGGCTGATCGCCATCGGCATGGGCCACGCGTACCTCCTCTGGTACGGGGACATCCTCGTCGCGTACGGCGTCTGCGCGCTGTGGGTCGTCGCGCTCCGGGAGTACGCGCCGGCCACACAGTTCGTCATCGGCGTCGTCCTCGTCGCGGTTCCATCGGCGCTGGAGTTACTAACCGCGCTGTCGTCGTCGCCGGACGTGGTCGCCGACACGTGGCGACCGGCGGCGGCGGTGATCGACGCGGAGGTGAACGCCTACCGTGGCGGCTGGCTCGACCAGCTCGAGCACCGCGTGCCGGCCGCCCGATCGCGACAGACGACCGGCTTCGTCGGTGCCACCGTCTGGCGGGTCGGCGGCTCGATGCTGCTCGGCATGGCGCTTTTTAAGTGGGGGGTGTTGAGCGGGGAGCGGTCGCGCGGGTTCTACGGGCGGCTGGTCGCGGCGGGTGCGGTCGCCGGACTCGTCCCGATCGTTACCGGGGTCCTCTACATCGAGGCGAACGACTGGGAGGCGGGCGCGGCGCTGTTCTGGCGACAGTTCAACTACTGGGGGAGCCTTCCGCTGGCCGGCAGCTACATCGGCCTCGTCGCCCTGTGGTGCCGGTGGCGACCCGCAGGCGTCGTCACCGACGCGCTCGCGGCGGTCGGTCGAACGGCGTTCACGAACTACCTCCTCCAGACGATCGTGGCGACCTCGATCTTCTACGGACACGGTCTCGGCCTGTTCGGCCACCTGAACCGCGTCGAACTCCTCGGCGTCGTCGTCGCGGTCTGGGCGGTACAGGTGCCGCTGTCCGTTCTCTGGCTCCGCGTCTTCCGGTTCGGCCCCGTCGAGTGGCTCTGGCGGACGCTGACGTACGGTGAACGACAGCCCCTCAGGACGTGACGCGCCGTCGGCTCGGACGCTGGGATGGCCGCGATCAGTCTCGATCGCGATCAGTCTCGATCGCGATCAGTCCCGAAAGAACTCCTCGCGCTCGAACGGCTCCGATTCGCCCTCGACGGCGAGGACGTCGAGCGCCGTCACCTCGGCACCGACGCCGAGCAGCCCGGCGAGGCTCGGCTCCGTTCGGCCCTCGTCGCCGGAGATCAGTTCCTTGATGTATAAACCGCCGGCACCGTGGATCTCCACCGTCGCGTGACGGGCGTCGACCAGCTCAGCGGTCGCCTCGTACACGTCGCGCTCGCGAGTCACGCTCGCGCGACGGTGGTCGACGCGGTTCGGCGTGTACTGTTCGATCGTCGCGCCCGCCAGCTCGTCGACGGCGTCCGCGAGCGCGTCCGCGAGCACGTCGTCGTCGAACGCCACCTCCGCCCGGTAGCGCTTCGAGGCGTCGTGTTCCTTTACGCGAGCGACCATGTCGTACGACGCGAGTCGAAGTCCCTCGACCTCGACGGCTCCTTCGGCGAACGCGTTGATGTCCGACTGGAGCCGATCGGTGTCGACGCGGCGACGCCGCGGCTCCTCGATCTCGATCACGAACGGGCGACCCGTCCCCAGCATCCTCGCGTCGACGTCCTCGCGCCCGGCCCCGTGGAACGTCGCCTCGGTGCCGTCCATCACGTCCTCGACGACCGGTGCGGTGAACTCCTCGACGCTGTCGTCGTAGAGATACCCCGACCCGCCGCAGTGGTCACACGGCTCCCGCCCCTGTCGACCCGACGCGTGGCACTCCCGGCACGGCCACTCCGTCTGCGGGATATCGCGGTCGAGTTTGCGATACCGGCCGTACACGAACGTGGAGTTCACCTTCGCGTCCAGTTCGTCCTCGGCGAGATCGATCGTGAACTGCACGTCCGGGCGGTCGAAGGAGACCTCCGTCCCGGTGAGCGGACCGACGCGCTTGCCGACCTCGCGGTTGAACTCGGATTTGAACGGCTCGCCCGCGTCGGCGTCGAGTCCGGCCTCCTCACGAAGGAGGGCCTCGTTCTCCTCGATCAGCGGCGAGGGCCGCGTTCCGACGTTGTAGGTCGCGAACTCGACGTCGTCGACCGCGTCGGCCGCCCGCTCCGCCCACTCGTGGAAGTCGGCGCAGTGGCCTTCACACACCCAACAGTCGGCGACGTCGACCGGCTCGTAGTCGTCGTCGCGAGCGAGCGAGAGCGACACCCGGAGCCCCTTCCCCCGCTCGGCGTTCGACAGTCCGAAGCTCCGGTCGGCGACGAGTCGGCCGAGACAGGCGTCACACACCGGGCCCGTCGCGACCGCGTCCGCCGCGACCTCCAGTACGTCCATAGCGACACCAGCGCCCCGCGGGGTAACTGTCTTACTGATCCGAGCCACTCCCGTCATCGGAGCAGCGGGCGTATCGTGCGGGAGTTCGGTGTGTTCTCGAATCGCCACGTGGCGTTCATCGATCCGTTCCCGACCCATCGTTCCGACCCGTTCCCGACCCGTCGAGAACGCCCCCATGCTACATGTCATCTCGGGACGTATCTCCGACCGAGCCAATGTCCACACCTCCTCGCTTCGCGGACCGAACCGACGCGGGCGAACGGCTCGGGGAGGCGATTCGGGAGCGCGAGATCGACGCGGATCTCGTTCTCGCCGTCCCGCGGGGTGGTCTCCCGATCGGACGGGCCGTCGCCGACGCGCTCGACGTCCCCCTCGATATCGTCGTCGCGTCGAAGATCGGTGCGCCGGGGAACCCGGAGTACGCCGTCGGTGCCGTCGCCAGCGACGGGAGCGTCTGGCGCAACGAGTCGGCGATTCGCGGGACGGGCGCGGACGAGGTGTACTTCCAGCGGGAGCGCGAAACGGAGATGGCGGTCGCACGTCGGAAGGTCGACCGCTACCGGGGTGACCGGCCGGCTCTCGACGTGACGGGAAGAACCGTCGTCGTCGTCGACGACGGCGTCGCCACGGGGTCGACGCTCATGGCGTGTCTTCGGATGCTCGAGAACACCGACGTCGCACGGATCGTGGTCGCGGTTCCCGTCGGTCCGCCCGATACGATCCGCGAGCTACGGGGGCTGGCCGACGAGGTCGTCTGCCTCCAAACGCCGAGCCGCTTCAGCGGGGTCGGCGCGTTCTACGCGCGGTTCGATCAGGTGTCCGACGCGGAGGCGATGGCGTACCTCGAGGCGGAGCCGTAAGCGCCGTCCCGGGAGCGACCGGCTACTCCCGATCGAGGTACTCCTGTTGGACCTCGACGACCGCCGCGGAGTCCTCACAGGCGGCGTACCGCCGGAGCGGCTCCGCGTTGAGATCGAGGAACGTCTCGCCCCACGTGAACTTCGAGAGGACGCGCTCGGCGTGGTCGCGTTCGCCGAGGATCGAGAGCGCGGCGGCGAACGCCTCGACGGTCGTCAGCTTCATCGGCCGTCCGAAGTTCACGGGGTTGCCGGCGACGAGGTACGGGAGCGCGCGGTGGTCGCCCGGCAGCGAGAACCGCTTCTCGCCGGCCGACTCCCACGAGCAGTCGAGCGCGATGAGCGCCTCGTCGCGGGCACGCTCGGCGTCCGCGGGCGACAGCGCGCGCTCGGCGTGCGGGTTCAACACGACCCCGTACGGCATCGCACGGTCCGACCGGTGGAGGGTCGCGAGATCGAACCGCGCGAGCTTGCGCGCGGTGCACTTGTCGGGGTCGTCGTCGCCCTCGTACCGGACGTGTAGATCCACGCCGACCGTTGGCCGGAGACGCTTATAAGCGGCGCGGAGCGACAGCGCTGCGGCTCCGCGTCACGAGCTCCGCCGCAAGAACCGGTCGCAGGAACCCGTCGGTTACCCACGGAGGAATCCTCGCGCTTCAGCGCGGGGAGGAGTTCAAGCGTAGCGTTCGAGCTCCGGCCGGTCCAGGTCCTCCAGCACGTCGGCGGCGACCTCGGAGAGGAACGCCTCGCCCTCCTCGGAGATCCGGCGACCCTCGCCGGCGGCGGTGGTGACGAGTCCGTCCTCCTCGAGCGCCTGCAGCGACGCGCGAATGAGCTTTCGGGAGCCGCCGGCGTGCTCGCCGGGGCGGACGATGTAGCGGTTCGAGCCGCGCTTCTTTGAGCCGTACTCCGTGGCGAGCCGCTCGACGCCGACGGGCTCGTTCTGTGCGACCTTCCGGAGCAGGCTCGCGGAGCGGACGTACCAGAAGTCCTCCTGTTCGGGGGGCATCTCGTTTCCGGCACCGCTCTTGGCGAACGCGACCCAGTCGGGCTCGTCGATCCGGTCCTCGAGCCGTGCGGCGACCTCCTCGATGAGGGCGTCGGCCGGCACGTCGTAGATGGTTACCATTGGGGAAGAATTCAGCCTAACGTCGTTTAAACCCATCGTATTGGAGAAGCCGCGTGTGACCGGTTTTCACGCGCTCGTGCCGCGGCTTTCGGTGCGGGATCTCACGCGACGTAGTCGTACTTCCGCTCGTTCATCCGGCCCCAACCGGTGAAGACGAACTCCGCCTCGGGCGGGGTGAACTCCTCGATCTCGCGGTCGACGTCCATGTCGTACTCGTGAACGTCGTGGACGTCCTCGTACTCGTCCCACGTGAGGTCGTAGCGCGCCGCCAGCTGCTCGTCGATGTCGAGCGCCTCGATCTCCTCGCGCCAGCCCTGCCGGACCGTCTCCGCGTGTATCTCCGCCTGTGCGCCGGAGCCGTACGACCCGACGAGCAGCGACTCGCCGACGAGGTCGCGGTCGCGGTCGACAGCGTCCCGGAGCGCGCTCGCGCGAGCGATGTGGACCGAGCCCGTGTACCAGTTGCCGACCTCCCGCGAGAGCCCGAGCGTCGGCTCGACGACGTCGTCGTACCACGCCTGATACTCCTCGGTCGTCTTCAGCTCGTCCATGTGCTCGCGGATCGCCTCCTCGAACGCCTCGCGGTCCGCGAACTCGTCCTCGCGGGGCTGACGGCCGATCCGCTCCGCGAGCGCGTCCTCGTGTTCGGTGTCGCGGATGACGTGTCGGTACGCGAGAAGCGCCGCCTTGCGGACCATCCCCGGGAACGGCGTGTGGAAGGGGGCGTACGCGAAGTCCTCGAGGTGGACCTTGCCCGCGACCGACTGGTAGTCCTCCAGCGCCTCGCGCATCCGCGAGAGGTACACCTGCATCGAACGCTTGCCGTCGACGCTCGGGAACTGCTGGTTCGGCTTCAGGAAGTCCGTTTCGTCCATCGAGCCGTACCCCTGATGGGTCGACAGCTCGACGATGGAGGGGTCCTCGTCGATCAGCATCGCCACCGCGCCCGCGCCCTGGGTAGCCTCGCCGGGGTCGCCGCGCGCGTACAGCGCCGTGTCCGTCGCGATCACGAGCGCCGCTCGGTCGCGGTTGCGCCCCGCCCGGATCCAGTTGTACGCGTCGTCGATCGCCTGGGTGCCAGCGACGCAGGCGAACTTGCGCTCGCCCTTGTTAGCGTGGCGGAAGTCACCGTCGTACACCTGCTCGAGACAGCCCGCGATGTACGTCGAGACGGGTTTGGAGTGGTCGAACGCGGACTCGGTCGCGACGTCGATCCGACCGATGTCGGCGGGTTCGAGCCCCCTGCGGTCCATCAGACGCTTCGCCGCGTTCGCGCCCATCGTGACGATGTCCTCGTACACGTCCGGGAACGAGGAGTTGACGAGGCCGAGTCCCTTCGTGTACTTCTCCGGGTCGTCGCCCTTCTGCGGCGCGAACGTGTTCGGTAAGTCGAGTTTCAAGTTCCCCGATCGGATCTCGATGGCGTCGATCCCCACTGCGGTCATGGGTGGAGGTTCAGACAGCGGGCATATGGGCCTGTCGATAGAGAGTTACGTCGATCGTCGATGAGTTGTTCGGCACCGAGGCGGACTGGACCCTCCGGTCGTCCGATCAGGGATCGGTTCCGTCCGCGACGTCGACGACGATCCGATCGTCGACGACCGCACCGTCGGCGTCGACGACGAGGATGGCGAGCTTGTACTCCGTGTTCGCTCCGTTACCGGGTTCCACGTCGGCGTTGTTCACGCTCCGCTGCGTGAGCGTCGTCGATCCGGACGCACCGTTTCCGTTCCGGTTGACGACGTGGAGTTGGGTCTCGGAGAACGACCCCGTCCCGGACACGTCGTAGTCGAACCGGTACCTCACGTTGTCCTGGGCCGTCTGTGTACGGTCGATGATGTCGGACGCGTCGAGCGTCGCGCTGGTACCCAGCGAGAGGTCGTCGTTCTCGGTCGGGTTCTGCGTGTCGGCGTCCGTGAGTATCGTCCGTTCGGCGACCACCTCGCCGCCCTCGGTCGCCGTCACCGTCACCGCGAACTCCGAACCGGCATCGTATCCCGGCTCGAGCGTGACGCCGTTTCGCCCGTCAGTAGCGGTCGTTTGATCGCTCGCCCCGAACTCGTTTTGGGAGTCCTCGGCGGAGATCTGTATCTCGTCGAAGTCGACGCCGACGTCGTAGGAGACGTAGAACTCCGGGTCGTCGGACGCGAGGCGAGTCAAGTCGTCAACTCGCATCTCTATGTCGCCCGCATCCCCACCGTCTCCGCCGTTCTCACCGCCTCCGTCCCCCTCTTCGATATCGCCTTCGATGCCGGCGAGGTAGAGGGACTGCTGGTTCAGGTCGTCACGGAAGCTCACGCCGAGGAGATCACCGCCCACGTTATCCTGGAACTGGAACGTCATCGTTTTGGTTGCACCCGCCAGGATCTCGAACGGCTCGTCCAGGTCCTGAAAGCCGCCACGGAGACTCAGCTCCTGGTTGCGATCTCCGGGACCCGTTATGGTGAACGTCTCCCGCGTGGCCCCCTGTGGGCGGTAGTAGAGGGTAAACTCGGCCTCCCGGAACTCCCGTGGCTCGTCCCCGGCGTTTTTGAACTGTAACTCGACGACGTCGTTGCCGGGTTGCCCGATGTCGTTCAGGACGATGTCCGTCTCCCCGCTCGGGTTGATGTTGTCGCCGCCGGCACCGCTCCCGACGGTGCCCGCACGGAAGAGGACCCCCTCCCACGGCGCTTCGCCGTCGTTGATCGTCATCTCGACTCTCGGGCTTCGCTCCGGCGTGAACTCGGCACGCCCGTCGTCGTCGGTACGGCGCGTGGTCTCGAGGTCGTCGTCGACGAAGACGGAGACGTTGGCTCCCTGGAGGGGATTGTTGAAGCGATCGCGGACCTCCACGACCGCGGCGTCGTCGTTCGAGGGGACGGCGACGACGTAGCCGTCGGACTCGTTCGGAACGGTCGCCCCGGTCCCGACGCCGACCTTCCCCAGGTCCAGGCGGTATCCCTCCCCGCCGTCGAGCTCGATCCGGATCACGCCGTCGGCGACCGTGACGCTCTCCGCGTTCGCGCCGAGTCGACGTTCCCACTCGCTCTCGAGATCGTCGGCCCTCTCCATCGACACGTCGGTCGGAAGTTCGAGGACGATCGGATCGTCCCCGGTCGAGTTGAGCGCCACGGACCGTCGGCTCTGTGAGATCGGAACCGGGTCGACGGTCCGGCGCTCGATCGCGGACTCCGACAGGTCACCATCGAGCGCCGTCAGCCGGATCCGGTTCCGATCGCTGCTCACCGTGGTCTGACCGGTGCGTCCGAGCACGGCCCCGTCGAACTCGCCGACGACGAGCGAGTGTTCGTACACGAGGTCGGGGCCGTCCCGAAGCTCGTTGTACTCCGGAGAGTACCGAAGCGATCGCGTGTCGAAGGTGATCGTGTCGTTTTCCCCCGTCCTATCGTCCCAGTAGAAGGCGGCGTTGTCCTCGGCGTCGACGGTGACGTTCGAGACCCGCAGCTCGCGGGACTCGGTCGTCGAGACCGATCCGGTCACGGAGGGTGGGTTCACGAAGAACGTCCGTTGCGGATATCGTGTGCCGAGCGTTACGGACGTGGAACGGCCGTCCCCCGTCTGCACCGCACTCAGGAGGGCGTTCCGGAGATCGACGAAATCGCCTTCCACCTGCTGGCTGTGCTCGAACTCGACGTTCGCGTTCTCCGTCGGGACCACCTGCGCCTGATACACCGCCATCGCGACGATCAGGAAGCCGAACAGGATCACCGTCCCGATCACGACCGACTGCCCCCGACGGTCGTGGCTGAATCGCATTGCTCGTTCTCCGACGCGGACGCTTATAAAATCCGGCACCACCGCTCACGGGTGATACGCGACGTCGTCGGACGCGCGTCGCCGGACACCCGGTGTCGACGTCCGGTGTCGTCGGACGCCCGTCGTCGGACACGTGTTCGTCGAACACACGCCGGCGGCTGTCGCGATCGGCGACAGGTCAGTCCTGCGCGGCCCGCCGGCCGCTCCTCACGGCGGCGAACGCTGCGACCAGCGCGGAGAACCCGCCTATCAGGACCGCCTGCGTCGTGTTGAACCCTAGCAGGTACGTCGCGACCGGAACGATCACGAGAAAGGAGACGATCGCTGCCGCCAGTACCGCGCCGAGTCCCGGCTCGGAGACGTCGTTGTCGTCGCTCATGCGCGTACCCCGCTCGCCCGCCACCTAAAAGGGCCGATCGTCGATATGCAACGGGCCGATCGTCGATATGTAACGGGCCGATCGTCGATGTGAACAGTCGGACCGTGGTGCCGGACCGGTCGGTTTTTGCGGTCGGCGGCTGCAGTCGTGTACATGGCGAAACAGCCGCACCTGCTGATCGAGGAGGGCGACGTCCACGAGACCGCGATAATCCCCGGCGATCCGGGACGCGTCGACCGGATCGCCGACCTCTGTGACGACAGCGAGGTCGTCGCCGAGAACCGCGAGTACAAGGTCGTCAACGCGAGCTACGAGGGCGACGAGCTGACCATCTGTTCGACCGGCATCGGCTGCCCGTCGGCGGCCATCGCCGTCGAGGAACTGTCTCGCGTCGGCGTCGAGACGTTCGTCCGCTGTGGCACCTGCGGCGCGCTCCAGGCGGGCATGGAGATCGGCGACATGGTCGTCGCGACGGGCGCGGCCAAAGAGGAGGGGACGAGCAAGCGCTACGAGTCCGCCGTCTACCCCGCCGTCCCGGACTACGACGTGCTCTCCGGGCTCGTCGACGCCGCCGAGGACAACGACGAGGACGTCCACGTCGGACCGATCGTCTCCGACGACGCGTTCTACAACGAGAGCGACGAGTTCGTCGACGACTGGGAGGCCGCGAACCTGCTCGCGATCGAGATGGAGGCCGCCACGGTGTTCGCGCTTGCCCGCCGAAAGGGACTGCGCGCCGGCGCGATCTGCACCGTCGACGGCAACCTCGTCGAGGGCACGCAAAAGGGCGCGGACTCCGACGGTGAACTGCCGGAGAAGGCGAAGAACAACGTCGAGCGCGCGATCCGGATCACGCTGAACGCGGTCGTTTCCTTATAAGTTCCGCGAGCGTCGACGCATCGACGCTGGACTCCGACTCGCCGACCGTCGCTACCGCGCGTCGTCGGCTCTGGCCACCAGTTCGGTCACGCGGTCGCCGTCGACGGGAGCGGTCGTCTCGCCGCCCCGTTTGAGCGCGGTGCCGACGATGACGCCGTCCGCGAGTCGGAGGTGGTCCGCGACCGTCTCCGGTCGAACGCCGCTCCCGACGAGTATCGGCGTGTCGAGGCCGTGTTCCTCACGTTCGTCGACGATCGAGCGGAGCGCCGCCTCGTCGAGGGGCTCCCCCGTACCGCGTCCGGAGGCGATCACCGCGTCGGCGAGGCCGCGGTCGACGGTGTCCGCGAACGACGCCGCGGCGTGATTCTCGGCCGCGAGCGGCGCGGAGTGTTTCACGTCGGTGTCCGCGAACACGCCGACGTCGACGCCGAGGCGGTCGCGGAGTCGGAGCGTCCGGTGGGCTCGCCCCTCCACGACGCCCTGGTCGGTCACTCGGGCCCCCGTGTGGACGTTGACCCGAACGAACTCGGCCCCGACCGCGGCCGCGACGCTCACCGCGGCGTCGGCGTCGGTGCGAAGCACGTTGATCCCGACGGGGAGATCCGTCGCCTCCGTGACCGCGGTCGCCGCGCGCGTCATCGCCGCGACCGTGTGTTTCGGGACGTCGTCAGGGTAGAAGGGGACGTCTCCGAAGTTCTCGATCATCAGCCCGTCGACGCCGCCGCGGTCGAGCGCCGCTGCGTCGTCGACCGCGCGCTCGACCGCTCCCTTCATCGCCCGGTCGCCGTCGTCGTCCGCCCGCGGCGCGCCTGGGAGCGGCGGGAGGTGCACCATCCCGATCACCGGCCGTTCGGTCCCGAACGTGGTCTCGAACTCCATGTGTCCGACCGGACGGACGTGGCCTTTATAAAGCGCGGCACAGCGCTTATGTCTCCCGTCGACGTCGGTCCGACCGACCGTGATCCTCGTTCCCGATCCACACGGCCGGGACGGCGAGTTGACGCTCGTCGTCGCGCTCGACGCGGCGAGAGCGTTCGCCGATCCGGCGGGCGTCGTCGCGGACGCTCGCCGCTGGAGCCGGTACGTCGGCGTCGTCGACAACGACGTCGGGGCCGTCGAGGCGTTCGTGGACGATCACGGGATCCGGAACGACTACGCGCTCGGCGAGCGTGACAAGCGGCGGGCGCTGACGGAGATCCGTGCGGCCGCGAACACCCCCCGCTACGTGTTCGTCGGTGCCTCGCCCGAGGACCGACGACTGGCGAACCACGTCGGCTGGGAGTTCCTCACCGCGAACGAGGCCGCCGGGAAGGCCGGCTGGGAGCTCTCCGGGGACGATACGGGGAACGACGCGGGCGACGACGCCGGCGTCTCCCGACGACTCAGGCGAGCGCTCGATCAGCGGTCGCTATGGCCCTTTTAACACGGTGACGGTGACGACCTCGACGTCGGTCGGAGCGCTCGGAGACGCCGCCGAACGGATACTCCGGATTCCGAACGGTGAGTTCGATCTCGACTACCGGATCCGTCCCCCCGTCCCTCCGGTCTTTTAAGCTACCCAGTACATATATACATAACGATCGTTATAATCTGTTGCGGGAATGATAAAATATATTATAATTATCTCCGTCGAGATCCTCGCTCCTCGTCTCGGCAATCAGTTTTCGTAGCTGACGATAGAACGGAAACCGCCGTACGACATGCGCTCCGTGTCGAAGGGCATGTCCCCATCGAAGTCGTCCGGATCCATCTCGGGGTCTCCCATCACTTTCGCGTTTACCTCGTCGCGGTGATCCCGTGACTCGTACGCGATGAACGAGAACACCACCGTCTCGTCGTCTCCCGTTTCCGCGAGTTGCGGGAACGTCACTATCGGCATCCCGTCCACGTCGGGATCCATGTCGTCTCCCACCCCTTCGAAGTATTCGAGAGCACCGTGTTTGATCCAGATCTCCCCGGCCTTCTCGGCCATTTCGCGGTACGCATCGAGTGCATCGTTCGGTACCGGGATCACGAACCCATCGACGTATCGTTCCATAACCCCCATATATAGGGCGCGAGGGAGATTGAACGTTTCTCTCACTGACATCTCTCGCCGACGGATATCGATCCGAACTCTCACTCACAGCAGTCCGGGCCGGGAGGATGTTATAAGCGGCTCCGTCCCGAACGATATCACATGTCACAGTCGCTCGCGGACGAGCCGTGCGAGGCGTGTACCTCCGAGGACGAGCCCCTGACCGAGGCCGAGTACGCCGACTACCTCGACGAGCTTGACGACGACGTGTGGACCGTCGTCGACGACCACCATCTGGAGGGGACGTACGCGTTCGAGGACTTCCGGGACGCGTTGGAGTTCACCTACGAGGTCGGTGAGCTCGCCGAGGAGGAGTGGCACCATCCGGACCTCCATCTCGCGTGGGGAGAAGCCCGCGTCGAGCTGTGGACCCACAAGATCGATGGACTCCACAAGACGGATTTCGTGATGGCCGCCCGGATGGACCGCATCCACGAGGAGTACGCGTCGCCCGAGTGATCGATCACGGTGCAGTCCGTTCACGGTGACACCGCTCGCGTCCCCGCTCCAGTCGCCGGACTCGGCAACGGACGCTTTTAAAAGCCTGCCGACAGAAAGAGTGATCAATGAGCGAGAACGTGTTCCTCGTCCCGATCGATCCCGAGAACTTCGAGAAGACCGTCCGATCTCCGGTCGATCTCACGGACTACTCGGAGCGCCCGGAGCCGCTTGCAGACGCCGACGAGGCGCGCCTCTGGGCCGTCGACGACGACAGCGGCAGCGGGTCGACGTTCGAGCGGATGAGCGAGGGTGACCTCCTCCTGTTTTACCACGACGACGAGTACGTCGCCACGGGCCGGATCGGGACGACGTTCGAGGACGACGACCGCTGGGTCAGCGGTACGTTCTGGACCGCGTTCCCTGCCACGCGGGTGTACACGGTCGAGTCGTTCCGCGCGGTGTCGGTGCCCAAGCGCGGCGTCAACCGGATCTTCGACTATTCCGACGCGTACACGCCCGGCTTCATGCGGGTCGCCGATAGCCGGGTCACGACCCAGCTCGCGTCGATCGAGTCCGCGCTCGCACGCTACACCCAACGAAACGACTGAGCGCGACGGACGCCGAGGACTGGAACGCGTGAGCGGCCGACCGAGTCCGTTTCAGCTCGATCGAACGTTCTTCCCAGCCGGCTCGCCGAACGACTCCGCGCCGGTGACCGGATCGCGCTCGTAGGTGACCTCGCCGCGCACGACGGTGAGTTCGGGGAACACGCCCTGCCACCCCTCGAACGGAGTCCAGCCGCACCGACTGTGTAACGCCCCCGCCTCGATCTCTCGCGGATTCGTGAGATCGACGAGCACCAGGTCCGCGTCGGCACCCTCCTCGATCCGTCCCTTCCGATCGAGCCCGAAGACCGACGCCGGGTTGGTCGCGACGACGTCACGGACGCGCTCGATCGAGAGCTCTCCGGTCCGAACGGATTCGAGCAGCAACGGGTACATCGTCTCGACCCCCGGAACGCCGCTCGGAGCGTCCGTGAGCGGCTGCCGCTTCTCCGCGACGGTGTGGGGCGCGTGGTCGGTCGCGACGATGTCGACGTCGCCGTCGCGGAGCCGCTCGAAGACGCCGGACCGTCGCTCCTCGGATCGGAGCGGCGGGTTCATCCGCCCGAACGTGCCGAGTCGTTGTGTGTTCTCCCGCGAGAGGAACAGGTGGTGTGGCGTGACCTCGCAGGTGGCGTCGCTGTCGGCGACCGCATCGATGCCCTCGGGCGTCGATGTGTGTGCGATGTGGACGCGCGCGGCGCTCTCGGCCCCGGCCGCGATCGCGCGCTCGACGGCCGCCGCCTCCGCCTCGGCGGTCCGATACGCCGACCACGCGTCGGCGGTCGCCGCCGTCCCGATCCCGCCCAGATCACCGGCGAGCGCGGCGTCGTCGAACAGGGTGGCGTCCTCCGCGTGCACCGTGACGGGGACGTCGCGCTCGGCGGCCTCGGCGAGCGCGGTCTCGAACAGATCGACGTCGATCCCCATGTCGCCGGTCGAGTCCGCGAGGAACACCTCGCCGAGCGCGAACAGCGGACGGCCGAACAGCGTCTCGGGGTCCCAGTCGGCGGTGACGCCCCCGTTGATCCCGTAGTCGACGTACGAGGCCGCGGCGGCCATCGACTCCTTGGCGTCGAACGCCGCGCCGTCGACCGTCGGGGGCGAGGTGTTCGGCTGGTCGACGACCGTCGTCACGCCGCCCGCGGCCGCGCTCCGAGATCCGGTCCCCCACGTCTCCTTGTGGCTGCCGCCCGGCTCTCGGAAGTGGACGTGAACGTCGATCGCACCCGGCAGGAGGTGTCGTCCGCGAGCGTCGACCGCTCGCTCGCCGGCGACCGGATCGAGTCCCTCGTCGACCGCGGCGATCGTCCCCTCGCGCACCCGTACGTCACGAACGCGTCCGTCCGCCAGCTCCGCGCCGGTGATGAGCATACGTTCGGGGTCGTGGGGGCTCACATAAATCGTGGGGGTTCAGCGCTATCGGGACGATCCCGGTCCGGAGCTATCGAGCCGGTGCTGGCCCGTTTCCGGCACGACCGGCTCCGTCGTGGATCAGGAGGTGTTCGGCGCTACCGCGTCGCTGCCGGCTTCGTTGATGTCGCTGCCGGCTTCGTCGGCACTCCCGCTCGTGTCGCCACTGTCCGGTGATCCCGCGTCCGACGACCCGAGCGTATCGGGCGTTCCGGGACCGCTGACGAACCGCTTCGTGCGCTCGTGTCGAGGGTTCTCGAAGAACGATTGTACGTCGTTCGCCTCCACGATCTCCCCCAGGTAGAGGAAGACGACCTCGTCAGCGAGCCGCCGGGCCTGATCCATGCTGTGTGTCACCATGACGATGGTGTACTCCTCGGCGAGCACCGCGAGCGTCTCCTCGACGTTCTCGGCGGAGACGGGGTCGAGCGCCGAGGTCACCTCGTCACAGAGTAAGACGTCCGGCTCGACCGCGAGCGACCGAGCGAGACAGAGCCGTTGGATCTGCCCGGTCGAGAGCTCCGCCGCTGGCGCGTCCAGTCGGTCGGCCACCTCGTCCCAGAGGTCCACTTGTCGGAGGTACCGCTCGACGCGGGCGTCCAGATCGGCTTTCGAGTCGTGGAGCCGGTGGATGCGGAGCCCGTACGCGACGTTCTCGCGGATCGACAGCGGGAGCGGCGTCGGTTCCTGCGGGACGTAGCCGATCCGACGCCGGATCTCGGGTGCGGGCTCGCCGGTGTCGTAGACGGGGTCGCCGCGGAGATACACCTCGCCGGAGACCTCCACGTTCGGCTGGACGTCATGCAGTCGATCGAGCGCCTTGAGGAACGTCGATTTGCCACATCCTGACGGCCCGATGATGGCGGTCAGACGGTTCTCCGGGACGGACAGGTCGATACCCTTCACGGCGTCGACGCGGCGGTCTCCGGTGTACGTTACGGCCAGGTTCTCGGTTTCGAGTACGGTGTCGCTCATGAGTGTCTCCCGCCCGGGGCGAACCGGGCGTAGCATCCGGCGAGCAGTTTCGATGCGAGTATCAGTCCCAACACGACCACGATGAGGACGAACGACGCGGCGTACGCGTGCGATCGGACCTCGGCGTTGAACGACGTCGCCTGATCGAAGATCAACACGGGGAGCGTCGTCGCCGGCTCGAACAGTCCGCCGGGCATCCGCGTGCTCCGCCCGGCGGTGAAAAGCACCGTGGCGGCGTCGCCGACCCCGCGAGCGAACCCCATGATCAGCCCGGCGACGATGCCGGGCAGCGCTGCCCGAGCGGTCATGACCGCGCTCTCGAAGCGCGTCGCCCCGAGACCGTACGTCGATTCTCGAACCGCGTCGGGTGCGGAGCGCAACGCCTCGTCGGTGTACCGGGTCATGATCGGATACTGGAATAGCGCGATGGCGACGATTCCGAACAGGAGGCTCGTTCGCGTCCCGACCGCGATGACGATCGTCAACACGAACACGCCGTAGACGATCGGCGGCGTGCCCCACAACACGTTCAGGAACGTGTTCACGGCGTCCGAGAAGCGCTCGCTGGAGTAGTCGCTCTGGAGGTACGTCGCCGTCGAGACGGCGAGGACCATCGAGACGACCGTCGCGGGCCCGACGATCAACAGGCTCCCGAGCATCGCGTGGAGGAACCCACCGTTCGCTTCCAGCATGTATCGGGACCCGGGCGGGGTAACGGCGATCGTGGGGTCCGTAAGGAGGACGCGCCCCCCGCGTGCGAGCGTCACCGCGATCACGATCGCCATCACGGCGAGGACGACCGCGGTCGCCGCCCGAACCGCGACGCCGAAGACGCGCTGTTTCGCGTATCGATCCATCAGTACTGCCACCTCCGCTGGAGACGCCGGCGGATCAGCATCGCACCGAAGTTGAACAGCCAGACGACCACGACGAGCATCAGCCCGACGAAGATCAGCGCCGACTGGGTGAGCGGCAGCGACATCAACTCGCCGAAGTCGTTGACGATCAGCGTCGGAAGCGTCTGTCCGGTCGAGAACACCGAATCCGGCAGCTGCGTCTGGCCGCCGATCAGCATCGCGGGCACGATGGTCGCGCCGAACACACGGCCGAACCCGAGAAGGACGGCGGAGAAGATCCCCGGTCCCGCCGCCCGCAACAACACGGAGCGGATCGTCTCCCACTTCGTCGCGCCGATCCCGAGCGACGACTCACGGAGCTCGTCCGGGAGCGCCTCCAACGACTCGACGGAGAGGGAGATCATGAACGGGGTGACGACGATCGCCATCACGAGGCTAACGGTCAAAATTCCGAGTCCCGTCGCGTCGGCCCCGACCGCAGGCGCGAGATAGTTCCCGACGAACGGGACGACGACGACGAGCGCGACCAGTCCGAATATCACGCTGGGGATCGCCGCGAGCACGTCGATGAACGTCGAAACGAGCGTCTTCGTCCGGCCGGTCGCGTACTCCGCGATGTACACCGCAACGAGGACCGCGAGCGGCACGCCCATCACCATCGACAGCGCGGTCACGTAGACCGTGCCGACGATCGCGGGGAGAAAGCCGAACTCGTTCGCTGCCGGGTCCCAGTTCGACGACAGCAGTAGCTCGGAGAGGGGATACTCAGCCACTATCGGGAGCGACTGGTACGTGAGCACCGCGACGATGGTGACGAAGAGAACGATCGCGAAGTGGCCCGCACCGCCGAGCCAGTAGCTGCTCAGCCGCTCGAGGCGGAGCCGCCGACCGAGCCGGTCCCCTGCCCCGTCGGGCGAGTCGGTTCCACCGCTCCGGTTCCCCCCGATCGAGTTCTCGCTCATCCGACTACGAGCCTCCGGACAGCGCGTCGAGCGCCTCGTCGAGCCGGTCTTCCTCCAGCGGGACGTACCCGTTCTCGCGGACGTACTGTTGGCCCTCCGTGAGGACGTACTCGACGAACTCCGTCGCCGTTTCCTCGAAGTCGCCGTCGGCAGCGAGGAACATCTCGCGGGCCGGCGGGGCGGGGTAGTCGCCGTCCTCGACGGCCCCGAGGAACTCCTCGCGCGTCTCGTAGAAGTCCTCGTCCGCGGAGAGGCCGGTGCCGTCGCGGTCGAGGGGGACGGGGCGGATGTCACCCTCCAACTCCCCGCTCGAGAGATCGTACACGTAGTTGATGTTGTTCAACGAGATGGCGTTCGGCTCGCTGGCGACCGCCTCCGCGACTGGCTGGTCCCCGTTGTAGTTCGCGTCGGCGACGCTCTGGAGGTCGTTTTGTGTGTACGCCTCGTCCGCGCCGGCGAGGAAGTCACCCCACTGTTTGTACGCCGCGGAGGCGTCCGAGCGCCCGTAGACGATGATCTCCTCGTCGACGTCGGCGTCGACGAGTTCGCCCCAGTTCGTGACCTCTCTCGTGAACACCGCTTCGAGGTCCTCGCGGGACAGGCCGTCCGCCTGGAGCTCGTCGAGGACCGGGTTCTCGACGCTGACCGTGCCGACGACCGTGTCGATCAGCATCGGAACCGCGAACAGCCCCTGTTCTTCCTCCTCCGGCTCCGGCTGTCGCCCCATCATCGCGATGTCGACCTGGTCGTTGAGCACGTCGGAGACGCCGACGCCGGTCCCGCCACCGGAGACATCGAACGTGGCGTCGCTCCGTTCTTCGTACTGATCGACCCAGACTTCGACCATCGGAAGCGGGCCGACACCGCCGGAGATCCTGACGGTCTCTCCGCCGTCACCGCCGAGACAGCCCGCCACCGACGCGACCGCACCGCCACTGACGAGGCTCAGCACCGACCGACGAGAGTGTGCTCGACTCATGTATGGACGTATGAACACCCACGTACGTCGTTCGTTCGTCACCGTCAAACGTAGACGGTTACGGCGAACGCCGGCAGCACTTGTGGTTTCCTCGTGTCGCTCCGGTCGACAGCGCCGTTCACACACAGCGTTCATGCTCCCGATCAGTACTGATCGCGCCCGTCCATACGGTCGCTTTCGCCCCGTCCCGACCGCCAGTTCACCGGGTCGTGCAGCTCTCTTGTGCGTCAGCGTCGGATCGCCCCGAATCGGGAGGCGGATACCGCTTCGCAGTGATTCGATCGGTCACCGCGTCGGCGACACAGTCCCGTCGTATCGACTGGTTGTGGTTCGGTACCACGGAGAATTCGGATCTTGTTTCTGGTATCCCGGATATGTCGATGGACACGCGTCATTCGGTACCAGCGACACGTCCCACCTGATACCGACGCTCCGATACGGTTTTGAGTCGTCCGACGGAAACCCCGATAAATGCTATCCCGACAGTTCGTCCGGGAGAACCCCGAGACCGTCCGCGAGGCGCTCGCGAACAAGGGCGTCGACGTGGACCTCGACCGGATACTCGACGTCGACGAGGAGTGGCGGGAGCTCAAGCGACGCGGCGACGACCTCCGGCACGAGCGCAACGAGATCTCCTCGCGGATCGGCGAGCTGAAGGCCGCCGGCGAGGACGGAGCGGCCGAGGAGGCGATCGAGCGCTCCCAGGAGCTCAAAAGCGAGCTTCAGGGGATCGAGGACCGCGCCGAGGAGCTGGAGGCGGAACTGGAGGAGTCCCTGCTCGAACTGCCGGGGATCCCTCACGACTCCGTGCCCGTCGGCGAGGACGAGTCGGAGAACGTCGAACGCCGCCGAGAGGGGTTCGACGACCTTCGAGAGCTGCCCGACGAGGTCGTCCCGCACTACGATCTCGGCGAGGACCTGGAGGTCCTCGACTTCGAGCGCGGCGCGAAGGTGTCCGGCGGCGGCTTCTACGTCGCGAAGGGCGACGGCGCGCGCCTGGAGCACGCGCTGATCCAGTTCATGCTCGACGTGCACCGCGAGCAGGGCTACCACGACGTGTTCCCGCCGATACCGGTGAACTCGGCGTCGATGCGGGGCACCGGCCAGTTCCCGAAGTTCACGGAGGACGCCTACCGGATCGAGGGCGACAACGCCGAGCCGTACGACGACGACGACCTCTGGCTGTTGCCGACCGCGGAGGTCCCCGTCACGAACCTCCATCGCGACGAGATACTGCTCGACGAGGACCTGCCTCTCAAGTATCAGGCGTACACGCCGAACTTCCGGCAGGAGGCGGGCGAACACGGCACCGAGACACGGGGGATCGTCCGCGTTCACCAGTTCAACAAGGTGGAGATGGTGAACTTCGTGAAACCCGAGGACAGCTACGAGCGGTTCGAGGGGCTCGTCGACGAGGCCGAGGCGGTGCTCCGTCGACTGGAACTGCCGTACCGCGTCCTCGAGATGTGCACCGGCGACCTCGGGTTCACGCAGGCGAAGAAGTACGATCTGGAGGTGTGGGCACCCGCCGACGACATGGACGAGGGGCCTGAACGGGGCGGCCGATGGCTCGAGGTCTCCTCGGTGTCGAACTTCGAGGACTTTCAGGCGCGTCGCGCCGGGATCCGCTACCGCGAGGAGCATCACGAGTCGGCGGAGTTCCTCCACACGCTCAACGGCTCCGGACTCGCGGTTCCGCGGATCGTCGTCGCCATCCTTGAGTACTACCAGAACGACGACGGAACGGTCACCGTCCCCGAGGCGCTCCGTCCGTACATGGGCGGGACCGAACGCATCGAGGGCCACGATCCGGTCGGCGAGTCGAAGCTCGGCGGGGAGTAGGATCCCGTCCGCGAGTCGTCGCGGCTATCCCGTTCGTCTCACCCGTACAGCTCGTCTCACCCGTACAGCTCGTCTCACCCGTACCGCTCGTCTCACCCGTACTGCTCGTCTCACCCGTACAGCACCGCAACCGCACGCCTCCCCAGCCTCGACCGGGGGGACCGCCGGAAACCGCTCGGCGGTCCCCCCGGTCTCCCTCGCGGGCGGTTCGCGCTTATAAGCGCTCACCGGCGCGCCGACCGCACGAAGGGGTATCTCCCGGTGTCGTTCCCGCCGCATTTCGACCGATGCCCGACGACGACCGGATCGCGCTTTTCAAACGGTCGGGCGTCGCAGTGGCGTCCATGAGCGACGATGGCGATCACGAGGCTGCGGGCGGAGGCGACGACGGCGAGCACGACGGATCGGACGGCGACACTGACGGTCACCACCCCTGTCGCGAGGAGTTCGCGGAGGACCCGCTGGGTCACGCCCGAGTGACCTCGGGGATGACGGTCGGCGAACTCGTCGAGACGTACGGCGACGCGGGGATCGGCGCGGCGTCGGTCCACGAGGCCGGCGACGTGCTCGCGGAGATGCTCGGCTCGGAGGACTGCACCGTCTTCCTCTCGCTTGCGGGTGCGATGGTCCCCGCGGGGATGCGACGGGTCGTCTCGGACCTGATACGTGACGGCTACGTCGACGCCCTCGTGACGACCGGTGCGAACCTCACCCACGACACGATCGAGGCGATCGGCGGGAAACACCACCACGGACGCACTCACGACCCCGAGAAGAGCCTCCGCGATCACGACGAGAACCTCCGCGAGGAGGGCGTCGACCGCATCTACAACGTGTACCTCCCGCAGGAGCACTTCGCCGAGTTCGAGGGACACCTGCGCGAGGAGGTGTTCCCCGCGTTAGCGGACCGCGAGGGCGACGACGCGGTGTCGATCGCGGAGCTGTGCGCCGAGCTCGGACGGGCGAACGCCGCGGTGAACGACCGCGAGGACGTCCCCGAGGACCCGGGAGTCGCGGCCGCGGCCTACGAATCGGACGTGCCGATCTACTGCCCGGCGGTCCAGGACTCCGTGCTGGGGCTTCAGGCGTGGATGTACGGCCAGACCGCGTCGTTCACGCTCGACGCCCTCGCGGACATGACGGAACTGACGGATCTCGCGTTCGAGGCCGACGAGGCGGGCTGTCTGCTCGTCGGCGGCGGCGTCCCGAAGAACTTCACCCTGCAGACGATGCTCGTCACACCGCGGGCGTACGACTACGCGGTGCAGATCACGATGGATCCGGAGGCGACCGGAGGGCTCTCCGGCGCGACCCTAGAGGAGGCCCGATCGTGGGGGAAACTGGAGACGGACGCGCGCAACGCCTCGGTGTACGGCGACGCGACCGTGATGCTTCCGCTGCTCGTCGCCGCCGCGCGCGAACGGATCGGGGAGTGAACCACGTCTCGCGTCGAGCGGGTCAGTCTCGCGCCGGGCGGGTCACACGTCGAAGACGACGTAGCCGTACCAGCCGTCGTCCCGCTCCTCGAGCGCCATCTCGGAGTACGTCACCGCCTTGATCTCACGTGCGGCCACCTCGTCGAGCGGGACGCCGCGAGCGCTCGCTCGCACGGTCCACGTCTCGGTCCCGTCACCGGTCTCGGCGACGGCACACTCGTGTTCGGCGGGCAATACGTTTCGCACGTCGCGTTCGTACACCAGTTGATCGAGGTAGTCGAACAGCAGCGCCTCGCGACTCTCGGCACCCAGTTCGATGTCGAACCGATCGCCGACCGCCGGCACCGACTCACAGCTCGCGGCGGTGAACCCCTCGGCGAGCGACTCGAACAGCCCGGACAGCGTGGGGGCCGTGGCCTCGACGGCGACGTCGGCCGTGTGGTCTCGAAGCTCGTAGGTCACTGATCGGCGGTTCGGGTCGCGTCGGCTTCGGTGTTTCCATCCGCGGGCTCGCCGTCGTCCACTGCGACTGCCGGCGCGTCCGGTTACCGGGCCGCAAAGAAGGGAGACGGCGGTGGAGTTATATCCTGCTGGCGTAGTATATGGTTTCAGTGAGCGCCACAGTGGAGAAACGGACGGATCCACCCGGGAACTCCGATCACGTCACCGATGCCTGGGACCTCAAAGAGCGGATCCGTCGGTCGGAGGGCGTGCTCCGACAGCGCCGCGGCTTCTTCATCGACGCCTACCGTCGCTCCACGACGCACCTCCTCTTCGAGGAGGACGAACTCGTCGCCTTCGCGTCGGTCCGTCGGGACGGCTACATCCTCTTTCTCGCCGTCGACCCGGACTGCCGCGGCTGCGGGCACGCGGAACGGCTGATCGCCGACATCGCGGCGAACCACCGATCGGTCTCCTGTCACGCGCGAACGACGAACGAGGCCGCGCTCGGCTTCTACGAACACCTCGGCTTCGAGGTGAATCGCCGGATCGACAACTACTACGAGGACGGCGGCGACGCCTACTATCTCATGCTCGGCGAGGAGACGCTTCGGGACCGGCTCTCGGAGTTCGTCCGACGGTAGCTCCTTCCGGCGGAGCCGCGGAACCGACAGCCATTAGCACCCGCCGGGAGGAGACGACGCCATGACCGATGCCACCGCAGCCGCGGCGGAGCTCGCGGACCGCGTCCGTGCGGGCGACCTTCGCCTCCACGAACTCGAGGAGCACGCCGACGCCGACACGGCCGCCACCGCGCGTCGCCTCCTCGTCGCCGAGGAGACCGGGGCCGACGTCGACGTTCTCGGGGAGTACGCCTTCGACGCGGCCGACGCGGAGCCGAACATCGAGAACATGGTCGGTGCGGTGCAGGTGCCGCTCGGGGTCGCCGGCCCGGTCTCGATCGACGGCGGCGCGCTGTCGGGGGCGCGATACCTCCCGATGGCGACGACGGAGGGCGCGCTCGTCGCCTCGATAAACAGAGGGTGTTCCGTGCTGAACGACGCCGGCGGGGCCACCGCCCGCGTGACCAAGAGCGGGATGACCCGTGCGCCGGTGTTCCGCGTCGACGACGTCGCCGAAGCGGAGGCGCTCGTCGAGTGGGTCCGCGACAACGAGCCCGCGCTCCGGGAGGCCGCGGAGGAGACGACGAGCCACGGCGAACTGCTCGACGTGACCCCATATGTCGTCGGCAACAACGTCTTCCTCCGGTTCCGCTACGACACGAAGGACGCGATGGGGATGAACATGGCGACCATCGCGACGGGCGAGGCCTGCGACGTCATCGAGGAGTCGACCGACGCGTCACTCGTGGCGCTGTCTGGGAACCTCTGTTCGGACAAGAAGCCGGCCGCGATCAACGCGGTCGAGGGGCGCGGTCGATCGGTGGCCGCCGACGTCGAGATCCCTCGCGGGGTCGTCGAGGACCGGCTGCATACGACGCCGGAGGCGATAGCCGAGATCAACACGCGCAAGAACCTCGTCGGCTCCGCGAAGGCGGGCTCGCTCGGCTTCAACGCCCACGTCGCGAACGCGGTCGCGGCGATGTTCCTCGCGACCGGACAGGACGAGGCGCAGGTCGTCGAGGGCGCGAACGCGATCACGACCGCGGAGACGACTCCCGACGGCGATCTGTACGTCTCCGTCTCGCTCGCGAGCCTGGAGGTCGGCACCGTCGGCGGCGGGACGAAGCTCCCGACGCAGGCGGCCGGACTGGCGGTGCTCGGCGTCCGGGGCGGGGGCGAGCCCGCGGGGACGAACGCGGACGCGCTCGCCGAGTCGATCGCCGTCGGCGCGCTGGCCGGCGAGCTCTCGCTGCTCGCGGCGCTCGGCTCGCGTCACCTCTCGTCGGCGCACGCGGATCTCGGCCGCTAGCCGGAACGGGCCGCCGGTCGGCGGTGCGCCGGCGCGGTCACGCCGAGGGCGGGCGACCTCGGCCTCGATACACCGCGTCGCGAACCAGGAGGACGCCACCGACGATAGCCACGACCACGCCGACCCAGACGCCCACGCCGTGTCCGAACGCGGCGGCGACCGCCAGCCCGACCCCGGCGAGCGCGTGACCCGTCGCCTGCTCGGCGTATCCCGACGCGGCGTACACGCCGGCGACGACGACCAGCGCGAGCGCACCGACGGCGAGTACGGCCCGGAGTACGTCGACGCCGTCGGGTGAGAGCCCGGCACCCGCAGGGTAGCCGACGCCGATCGCCGCTACCGTCGCAACGCCCCCGACAACGACGCCGACTCTCCTCCGGGACAACATTGGTAACTATTAGCACGGACGCATATAAAAGAGTCAGTCAGACGCGCGTCGGATGCGTGTGCGACAGGATCCGGCACGCGACGGCGGGCGACGTCACACGTAGAGCGCGTCCGGCGGGGAGAGACGACGTGCTCCGTTGTCTGGTGACGTCGACGCGCTACGACGTCGCGTCCAGCACGTCGCGACCGGCGGCCGTGATCCGGTAGACGACCTCCCCGCTGACGTCCTCTATCAGTCCCGCTTCGACCATCGACTCGATACGCCGTTCGACGTACGCGACGTGTAGCCCCGTGTTCCCCGCGATCAGGGCGGGGTAGTCGGCGCTCGATTCGACGAGATACGACAACACCCGGCGATCGGAGCGCGTGAGATCGATTTCGGGAGATGGTCCGACCTCCTCGGATTCCGGCGGCGGGCGTTCGACCTCGTCGGACGACGACATACACATGTTAACTACTACCGTAGGTAAGAACGTTTCGTCGCTTCCGATCCCGCGAGACGGTCGGCTGTGACGGCCGGCGGTCGGGGCGTTCGCGTCCGGTCCGGCTCAGTCGTCCGCGCGGAGGGAGTCGTCTCCGCCGGGGACGCTCGTGCCGTCGCGATCGCTCGAGCCGTCCGAGTCGCTCGCTCGGTCTCCCCGCTCCGCGAGCATCGGGGTCCCGTCGGCGCGCGGGCCGAGGGCCGGTCCGTGCGGGCGGTCGTCGGGATCGATCCGGCGGCGAGTCCGGTAGTCGGTCGAGCGCTCGACGGGGGTTCGTCCGATGGCGGTGATCATCTCGACGTAGTCGTCGAACGAGCGGTACTCGCCGTGCTCGCCGCCGGCGCGTTTCGTGATCTCCTCGGAGAGGATCGTGCCCATGAAGTCGTCGGCACCGCAGTTGAGCAGTTTGAGTCCGTGGGCGTCGCCCGACTTCACCCACGACGCCTGAACGTGATCGACGTTGTCGAGGAACAGTCGCGCGACCGCGACGATCAGCTCGTCCTCGTCGCGGGACGCGCCGCCGTCGACGACGCCGTGGCGGTACAGCGGCGTGTTCCGATGGATGAACGATAAGGGAACGAACTCCGTGATCCCGCCGGTGCGGTCCTGTAGGTCGCGGATCACCCGTAGGTGCTCCGCGCGATGGGCGACCGTCTCGACGTGGCCGTACATCATCGTCGACGTGGTACCGAGCCCGGCGGCCATCGCACCCTCCATCGCGGCCACCCAATCGCCGGTGCGGATCTTCCCCGGGCAGATCACGTCTCGGACCTCGTCGACGAGTATCTCCGCGGCGGTACCGGGCGCGGAGTCGAGCCCGGCATCGGCGAGCTCGCGGTACACCGACTCGTAGCTCCAGTCGGTCCCGCGTTTCGCGTGGTACGCCTCCTCGGGCGTCATCGAGTGGAGGTGGACGCCGCCGACCGACATCGCTCTCATCTGCTCGACGTACGTCCCGGGGTCGGTCGCGTACGCCGCCGGCGGCTTGTAGTTGACCTCGCTTTCGGGATCGTCGCGGGCCGCGAGGACCTCGTGGTGCTCGTCGTTCAGCGCGAGCGCCGGGTGGAGCCCGGAGACGGAGCACACCTCGTAGACGCCCATGTCGAGCGCGTCCTCGACGATCGCGCGCGACTCCGCGGGCGTCTTCGTGAACCCCGCGTGCTCGACGTCGCTGTCGGCTTCGAACGCGTTGGCGCTGTCCTTGAAGTTACAGAACAGACAGCCCGTGTTGCAGGCGGTGGTGACGTTGTTGTTCAGGTTCGCGACGAACGTCACCTCCTCGCCGACCTCCTCGGCGCGGCGGCGGTCCGCCAGCTCCAACACCTGCTCTTTTCGAACCGGGTCGATCCCGGGCACGTCGGTCCCCGTCGCGAGCAGTTCCGTGGCGTCGTCGACGGTCAGTCGCGTCCCGTCGCGAGCCCTCGCCAGCGCGTTCTCGAACGACTGGTCGGTCGCCGGATCGGCGAACCCGAACTCGTCCGGATCGAGATCACGCGCCGTCGTCATCCTCCGTACCTCTCCGTCCCACGGTTAAAAACGGGACGGTCACGACGCCCACGGCCTCTCGATTCGCGCCTCGATATCTACGCGAACTGGTTCGCGCGTCGTTCCGCCTACGCGAACTGGTTCGCGCACCGTTCCGCCCACGCCAACGCGGTGCCGTCGTCGTTGAACGACTCCACGTCGACGCCGGCGACGTCGACCGTCCGTTTGAGGTACCGGCGCTTCGACCGCTCCGCGACGAGCGCCAACCGGGTGATCCCGTGTTCGACGCCGACGAGTGCGGCGGTTCGGAGCGCGTGGCGACCGGCGTCCGAGCAGGAACGGGAGGTTCGAACGACCACGACGACCGTGTCGCCGTCGTAGTCGGCCGCGAGCGTCCGCCAGCGTTCGAGGAGCGCCTCGGCGTCGACGGGGCTCAACACGGTGCCACGTGGGAACTCCACGACGAGCACACCCCGTTCGAGACGCAGCGACCACTGGCGTTCACGGTCCATGATATTCGGTAGTTTCTCCGGTGCAATAAACACACCTCCATAAATATCAGAATAGATATTTAGAGAGGGGCCTCTTCGGAATCGAGAGCCTCGCGTACCGGGTGCACGGTATCAGTTCTCTCACGCGATATCGTCCCCCTCCCGCGCGATATCGACCGCATCGAGTCGCCGGCTGGTGTCGGTCCATTCGGTATCGACGGCGAGATCCGGGGGTCTCGAACGACGGAGTCAGCCGGTCTCAGTGGGGCCCGTTTCGTCTCGGTGCGTCCCGACGAGATTCCCCTTTCGAGTCCCGGTCGAGTCCCGGTCGAGTCTCGGTCGAGTCTCGGTCGAGCCGAGCACTCCCGACACTATTTAATACCGCCGTCCAGTACTCTCGAGTTGTAATGTCGGAAGTCTGCTCGACGTGCGGACTGCCCCAGGAACTCTGCGTCTGCGAGGACGTCGCGAAGGAGTCCCAGCAGATCAGCATCCGCATCGACGAGCGCAGGTACGGTAAGGAGGTAACGGTCATCGAAGGATTCGACCCGAAGGACGTGGACATGGATACGCTGTCCTCGGACCTGAAATCGAAGTTCGCCTGCGGGGGTACCGTCGAGGACGGTGCCATCGAACTGCAGGGGAACCACTCGGGTCGCGTGGAGGACTTCCTCCGCGATAAGGGTTTCAACGTCGCGTGACCGTCACCTAACCGCCCGTCGTCGAGTTCTTCTCGCACCGTCGCTCGCGTGAGCTACCGCTGAGGGTCCGTGTCGGTCCCGTCTATCTCCTCGGTCACCCGATCGTGGAACTCCCGGAGGACCGCCGATTCGTCGTCCGCCAACACGACGTCGGAGTCGACGAGCGTGGCGAGACCGAACGCCAACGGCGTCGGCGAGTCGACGGCGTGATCGACGACGTCGATCCCGCCCTCGTCGGCACCGTCCTCACCGATCCGGGCCAGCACCTCCCGGATCCTGTCGACGTCGAGTTTGTCCTCCAGCAGCTCCCGGTACGTCTCCTCGATCACGGCGAACTCGTCGAGGTCGTGCGCGAACGACAGCAGCATCTCGGCGGACACCTGCTGTTCGGCGGCGGTCTTCTCGTACCCCTTGTACCGCTTCAAGATCAGCAGGGATCGACCGGCGTTGATCCGGAAGTACCGCTGGAGGAGATCGGTGTCTCGAAGCGCGTCACGCAGGTCCTCGCGGATCGCGTCCGGTTCGAGGCTCCGCAGGATCCCGGCGACGTCGACCTTGCGGTTGAGGGGGACCGAGAGGCTGAACCCGTTGTCGGCGACAGCGATCGCGACGTTGGCGGTCGTCCGCGTCGCGCACTCGGCCGCGACGAGCCGTGAGAGCCCGTCGTTGAACCGCCGCCCGTGGTTCGAGTGGACGTAGTAGCGCCGCTTGTACGCGTCGCGGTCCAGTTCCTCCTCGACGACGAGTCGGTCCGGCGTCGACACCGACTCCGAACCGGCGTATCGGACCTGTTCGTCGTACATCCGCGTTATCGCGCGCACCGCGTTTTCACCGAGCGGGAACCCCCGAAGCCACGCGCGAGCGGCAGGTGGACCGCCCTCCGCGAGCCGGTCGAGCAACTCCGCCTGAAACCGGAGCACCTCGCGACCGAGATCGGACGAGAGCGGGAGGCGCTCGGCGTACCACGACGGAACCGTCGGCCGCTCCGTCGTCCGGTCGACGTACACCTTCGAGCCGCGACGGTAGCGGAACGAGAACCGCTCGCCGCCGAGCGCGAACGAGTCTCCCGGGTCCAGCGTGTCGAGGTACGTCTCGTCGAGCGTCCCGACCCACGTGTCGTCCCGCGTGAACACGTCACACGTGAACGAGTCGGGTATCGTCCCGACGTTGGTCATGTAGATGACCCGCGCGAGCCGGCCGCGCTTGCCCACGAGCGTCTCTCCGACCGGGAACGCCTCGTGGTGGTGTTCCCCGTCGGGCGGATCGTTCGCGTCGCGCCACACCTTCGCGTACACGTTTCGATCCGTCAGACCGTCGTAGTCGGCCGTGAGGTATCGCAGCAGTCGCTCGTACGCCTCCTCGCCGAACGCCCGATACGGGTACGCACGACGCAGGACCTCTCTGACCTCGCGATCTGGTCGGATCCGGTTTATCGCCATCCCGTAGACGTGCTGAGCGGCGACGTCGTACGCCCCCTCGGGGACGAACACGCGGTCGATGAACCCCGCCTCGGCCCGCGCGAGCATCGTCGCACACTCCACGAGCTCGTCGCGGTCGAGCGCGAACACCCGTCCCTCGACGGTCTCGCCCGGACTGTGTCCCGCGCGGCCGACGCGCTGGAGCAGTGCCGCGACAGATTTCGGGGATCCGACCTGTACGACGAGGTCGAGATGCGGCATGTCGATGCCGAGCTCGAGGCTCGTCGAGGTGGTGACGACGTCGAGCTCGCCCGATTTGAGCCCCTCCTCGATCCGAGTTCGTTGGTCCTCCCCGAGACTCCCGTGGTGACAGCCGGAGTCCGACTCGTCGTAGTCGAACCGCTCTCTGAGGTCCCGGAGGACGCGCTCCGCACCCGATCGCGAGTTCGTGAACACCAGCGTGTTCTCGTGTCCCTCGATCAGCTCGTCGAGCTCCCCGTAGAAGCGATCGGTCACGACCGACTTCGGCGTGTGAATGAGGTCGGCCGCAGGGGTTCGGAGCCGGAGATCGAACTCGCGAACGAACCGCGTGTCGACCAGCTCGCAGTTCCGTGACGCGAAGCCGTCCGGATCGCCGACCTCGCCGTCGACCCGCTCGCGACCGACGAGGAACTCCGCGATTCCGTCGAGCGGCTCGACCGTGGCCGAACAGCCGATCCGCGCCGGCGAGCCGTCGGCGAGCTCCTCCAACCGCTCCAGCGAGACGGCGAGGTGCGTCCCGCGTTTGTTCGCCGCCAGCGAGTGGATCTCGTCGACGACGACGTACTCGACAGTTCGAAGCCTCTCTTTGAACTTCGGGGAGTTGAGCAGGATCGCCAACGTCTCCGGCGTCGTGTTGAGGACGTGGGGCGGTTCCGTCAACATCGCCCGTCGATCCGCCGAGCTCGTGTCGCCGTGGCGGATCGCCTGTCTGACCTCGGGATCGTGCCCCTCCGCGGACAGCTCCTCGCTGATCGCCGAGAGCGGTGTTTCGAGGTTGCGTTTGATGTCGTTCGCGAGCGACTTCAGCGGCGAGACGTACAGACAGTACACCGAGTCGTCCAGGTCGCCCTCGCGGTCGCGCGCGAACAGGTCGTCGAGGATCGCCGTGAACGCCGAGAGGGTCTTGCCGCTCCCGGTCGGCGAGGCGACGAGACAGTTCCGCCCGGCGTCGATGTGCGGGATCGCCTCCCGCTGTGGCGGCGTGAAGAAGCCCCCGTTCTCCCCGACGTACTCGCCGAACTCCCGAACCCACCAGCGGCGAACCGCCGGCGAGAGCGACTCGAGAACGTCGCCGTCCGCGATCGGGACCGTCTCGGGATCGAACTCGACGTCGCGACCGTCGGCGAACGACCGGAGCAGACCACGCGGCGTCAGGTCGTCCTCGTTGTCGGGGGGACCGCCGCCACGTTCGCTCACTGTCTCGAACGTGGGGACGTGGAGTGAAAGCGGTTGCGTCGATCCCCCCTCTTTATCCGAGCGGGCGGAGTTCGAGAAACCGTATGACGGGCTACGCGGAGCCGACGGAGCGAAGCATCGAGGCGAACCTCTTCGTGACCGTCTCCGGGCCGCCGGGCTGTGGAGCGACGACGCTGACGAAGCGGCTCGCCGCCGCGCTCGACTGCGGGTACGTCTCCGGCGGCGAGCTGTTCCGCGAGATCGCCGAGGAGCGCGATATGAGCCTCTCACAGCTGATCGCCAAGACGAGCGAGTCCGAGGATATCGACCGCGCGCTCGACCGGCGGCTCCGCCGGATCGCCGAGAAGTGGGGCGCGGCGAACAAGGCGTTCGTCCTCGAGTCCCGACTGGCCGGGTGGCTCGCGGGCAACCGTGCCGACGTCCGGATCTGGCTCGACGCACCGGAAGAGGTCCGCGCGGAGCGCACGCTCGAGCGCGAGGAGATGACCTCGGAGATGCAGGTCCGAGAGGTGATCGAGGCGAAACGCTACGAGTCGTACTACGGGATCGACCTCGACGATCGGTCCATCTACGACCTGGCGATCAACACCGCCCGATGGGACGCGGGCGCGACGCTGGACCTGGCGTTGACGGCGATCGAGAGCTACGACGTCGAGAGCGACGAAGGTGCCTTCGAGACGCCGGAGTTCGAGATCTAGCGCCGACCGCGAAGGGAAACGACTTAATGGACTACGCGCGCAGTTTCATCGTATATGAGCAACGGCGACGACCCGGCCGACGCCCCGGAGGAGGCGGACGCCGCGGACGACACGGACGACGCCGAGGAGACGGCTGCGCCGACCCTTCCCGACGAGGCCACCGAGGAGTCGTTGGCGGAGTACCTCGACGAGATAGCGGAGCTGTGTTCCGCGGCCGAGACGGAGGCCGACCTCGACGACGTCGAGGCGCTGCTTGACGACGCCGAGAGCGCGCTCGAGGACGCCGACCTCCCCGAACCGGACGAGGACGCGGAGGACGACGAGGACGTCGACGATCCGCGAGCGGATCTGGAAGCGCGTATCGGCGACCTCCGTGACGAGCTCGCGGACGCGCGCGGACCGTACGCGGACGACGTCGTCGAAACCATCGAGACGGCGATCGGCACCGTCGAGGGGACTGAGTGGACGGCGGACGGTCTCGACGACGTCGCGGAGGCGGTCGAGTCGTTCGCGGCCGACGTCGCGGAGGTCATCGACGTCGACGTCGAGCCGGAGAGCCACGAGATCGACGACCTCGCCGCCGCGCTCGACGAGGTCGCCGCCGGGATCGGTGACGCCGGTCTCGACCCCGACGACGACGCGGACGCCATCGCGGAACTGCTCGCGGCGACGGACGCGCTCGACGGCGACCTGGCGGACGCCGAGGAGTGGGACGATCTGGAGACGAACGAGCAGCTCCGCGCACAGAGGTTCTACGACGTGCTCGGTCACTACAAGGACTACCCCGTCGAGTGGTCCGCGCTGAAGGAGCACGAACAGCGCGGCAACGTCGACATGGTGTTGCTCGCGCTCGATTCGCTCCAATCGGACTTCATGGAGCGACACTGCCTGGAGGCGCTCGAACGAATGGGCAAACGCGGCAAGACCGAGGCGTCGCTCGAGGAGCTGCTCGGGCGCGCGGGCAAACGCGACCAGTTCGCGATCAGCATCCTCGGTAAGATGGCCGCCGAGGAGGCGACGGAGACGCTCGTCGAGTACGTCGACGAGGACTCGAACCCCGGTCTGCAGAAGGCGACGTTCAAGGCGCTCGGTGAGATCGGTGCCGAGGAGGCGGTCCAACCGATCGCGAACAAGCTGGCCGCGGACGACGAAGACGTCGAGGAGCTGGTCCGTCCGCACGCCGCGCGGGCGCTCGGCCTCATCGGCGACACCCGAGCGATCGACCCGCTCGCGGACGTGCTCGCCGAGGACGACTCCGACGACGTCCGGGCGGCGGCCGGCTGGGCGCTCCGTCAGATCGGCACGCGAGAGGCGTTCGAAGCCGTCGCGGAGTACACCGACGAGCGCACCTTCATCGTTCAGACGGAAGCCGAAAAGGCGGCCGCCGCGCTGGACGCCGCCGCGCCGTCCGCGTAACGGTCCCACCGTCGAGCGTCCGGATGTCGAGCGTCCGGCCGTCGAACCGTCCGTACCCTTTTATCCGATGCCGGGCGCAGACGGCCCGTGCGCTCCCGACCGCTCCTCGACACCGCGCTCCCCGTCACCGCGCTCGCCGTCGCGCTCGCCGTCGCGCTCGCCGTCGTCCTCGTCGCGGCGGGCGCGGTGACGGCGGGTGCGGTCCCGCCCGATCCGACTGATGCGCCGGAGCAGCGGATCGACGCGTCGGAGCAGCGGATCGACGCGCCGGAGTACACCGACGTCGACACCGGACACGACTCGGCATCGCCCCCGCGGATCGTCGAACTGTATCCGAACCCGACGGCCGAGGGGAACCGCGGCGAGTACCTGATCGTCCGACTGCCGGAGCCCGGAAACTGGTCGCTCGCCGACGGCTACCACGAGGCGTCGCTTCCCGCCGAGGCGACCGGGGAGGTTGCCCTGTCGATGGCTCCGAACCGGACGAGAGCTCACGTCGGGGACGACGTTGCGCTCCGGGCGCTCGACGACCACTTCCCGCTGTCGGCGTCCGGCGACCGGATCGAGCTACGGCGCGACGGCGAGCCGGTCGATGTGGTCGAGTACGGTCGCGTTCGCGAGGGGTATCGCTGGCGGGCCGACTGGGACGAGTGGCGTCCGGACGGGTACGATCCGAGGCGGCCCGCACGCGTCGACGGAGCGACCGTGACCCCGTTCGTGCTCCCGGACAGCCCGGACGTTCCGATCGAACCGCTCCGATCGGCCGAACATCGGATCCTGATCGCGGGGTACACGGTCGAATCGGAGCGCGTCGCGGACGCGCTCGTCGACGCCGCCGAGCGGGGCGTGACCGTCGAGGTGCTCGTCGAGGGGTCCCCAGTCGGCGGCTTCTCCGAACGGGGTGCCGCGGTCGCGGATCGGCTCGAGTCGGCCGGGGTCGAGGTTCGCGTGCTCGACGGCGACCCGAACCGGTTTCGATTCCATCACGCCAAATACGCCGTCGCGGACGACCGTGCGGTGGTGCTCACGGAGAACTGGAAAGCCGAGGGGACGGGCGGCCGCTCCAGCCGCGGGTGGGGAGTGGCGGCGGCCGATCCCCGTCTCGCGGACGAACTCGCCGCCCTCTTCGAGAACGACGCCACCGCCGCGGACGCGCGTCCGTGGAGACGGTTCCGCGAGGACGCCGAGTTCCACCGGTCGGGGAGCGCGAACGCGACGTACCCGGAGCGGTTCGATCCGCCCGAACCGGAGCGAGCGGACGTCGAGCTCCTGACCGCGCCGGGCAACGCCGAGGACCGGATCGTCCAGCGGATCGACGCCGCGGACGACCGCGTTCTCGCGGTCGTCCCTCGGACCGACGGACCGGACGGACGGATCGTGCGGGCGCTCCGTCGAGCCGGTGACCGCGGCGTCGACGTCCACCTCCTGTTGTCCGGCGCGTGGTACGACGCCGAGGAGAACAGGCGGCTCTCCCGTGCGCTCGACGAGGAGCCGATCGAAGCGACCGTCGCCGATCCCCGCGGGCGCTTCGAGAAAGTTCACGCAAAAGGGCTCGTGATCGACGACACCGTCGTCGTCGGCAGCCTCAACTGGAACGAGGCGGCGGCGACGAACAACCGGGAGGTGCTCGTCGCGATAGAGAGCCCGTCGGTCGCGGCGTTTTACGCCCGGGCGTACGCCGCCGACTGGCGCGGCGGCGGGAGGCGACTGCCGATCGGGCTGCTGGCCGGGCTGTCGCTCGCGATCGTTGGGGGCGGCGTCGCCGCCCGACGGGAGGTGTCGTTCGTCCGGAGCGGTGGATCGGCTCGAGAGCGCTGATCGTCCGGAGGGGGAGCGGTGGCCCGATCCGATCGTCGGGCGTCAGCCCGTTCGCCCCGACCTTTATCGTGTCGTCGTCGGATACCATACGTATGAGGCACGCACGCGGAGCCCTGTTGACGATCGATCTGACCGATCGATCCGCGTCGACGGAGACGATCGACGAGGAACTGGCGGCGTTCGTCGGCGGTCGAGGACTCAACACGCGACTCGCGTACGAACGCGTTCCGTTCGACGCGGACCCGCTCGGTCCGGAGAACCGACTGTATCTCTCGACGGGACCGATGCAGTACTCGACGACGTCGTACACGGGGCGGATGGCGGCGACCGCGCTCTCTCCGCTCACGAACGGGCTGCTCTCGTCGAACGCCGGCGGGTTCCTCTCGCGGAACGTCACCGGATCTGGGTACGCGGCGGTGGAGATCGTCGGCGAGAGCGACGAGCTCCTCGCGGTTCACGTTCGCGAGGCGGACGACGACGGATCCCCATCCGTCGAGTTCGAGCCGGTTCCGGAGCTCACGGACGCGCCGGTTCCCGACGTCACGGAGTACGTCGAACGAGAACACGGTCTCGACGCCGAGAACGTCGCCTGTATCGGCCCGGCGGGCGAGCACGCGGTCCGGTTCGCATCGATCATGACCTCGGAAACGCGCGCGTTCGGCCGCGGCGGACTCGGCGCGGTGCTCGGCGCGAAAGGGGTGAAAGCGATCACGTTCGACGGCGACGCGGACGCCGACGTCGACATCGATTGGCCCGACGACGCCGGGGACGTCCACCGCGAGGCCGCGACGTCCGACCACGTCATGAAGCGACAGGGGACCGCCAGCGTGACCGAGCTGGCAAACGAGGTGAACGCGCTCCCCAGCTACTACTTCTCGGAGCAGTCGTTCGAGGGCGTCGAGGGGATCTCCGGCGACCGCGTCGAGGAGAAGAAGTACAAGAAGGCGACGTGTTCACGGTGTGCGTTCGCCTGTAAACTCCCCACTCGGGACGAGGAGCGGGGGATCGAAACGGAGGGTCCGGAGTTCGAGACGGTGATGGCGTTCGGCTCGAACGCCGGCGTCGACGACATCGTCGACGTGATGGCGTCGAACCAGCTGTGTGACGAGCTCGGGATGGACACGATCTCCTGTGGCGACGTCGTCTCGATGTTCTTGGAGTCCGAAGACGAGTTCGGCAACGCCGAGTTGGTCCACTCGCTCGTCGAACAGATCGCCTACCGCGAGGGCGTCGGCGACAAGCTCGCGGAGGGGGTCCACCGGGCGCACGAGGAGTTCGGTGCGGACGACTGGACGGTCAAGGGGATGGCGTTCTCCGGACACGACGGCCGGACGCTCCAGGGACAGGGACTCGCGTTCGCGACGGCGAACCGCGGGGCGGACCACATGTACGGCGAGTTCTATCCGTACGAGTACCCGCTCGTCGACAAGGCGGACGCGCTCGAGCCGAGCGGGCTTACTGGCAAGCCGCCGAAGCTCGTCGCCAAGGAGAACCGAAACGCCGTACTCGACTCCGCGGTGGTGTGTAAGTTCTCCCGCGGGACGGTTACGGACGATCGGCTCGCAGCCCTGCTCGACGCCGACTACGAGACGCTCCTCGCGATGGGCGGACGCGTCGTCGAACTGGAGCGTGCGTTCAACAACGCCCGCGGGTTCGACCGCGACGACGACACGCTGCCGTACGCCGACGCGATCGTCGGGTTCGACGCCGGGCTCTCGGAGTACTATGAGCTGCGTGGCTGGACCGACGAGGGAACCGTGCCGGGGTACGACGACGGGACGGTCTCGGCGCTCGCGGACGACTAGGAACCGGCGGGGAACGACTAGGAACCGGCGGGGAACGACTAGGAACCGGCGGGGAACGACTCGGGGGCGACGACGTCGACGCCCCGGAACTCGAAGCGGGCCCCTCCGGAGTCGCTCGCGACGAGATCGACCGACCACCCGTGTGCCTCGGCGATCTCCGAGACGATCCGCAGTCCGAACCCGGTTCCGTTCGGGTTCGTCGTGACGCTCGTCTCGAACACCTCCTCACGGCGCTCCGGCTCGACCCCCGGTCCGTCGTCCGCGACGGAGAACCCGTCGGCGTCCGGAAGCGCCTCGACGACGACCCGGACGTCGTCGCCCCCGTGTTCGATCGAGTTCCGGAAGAGGTTCTCCAGGAGCTGTGCGAGTCGGCTTCTGTCGGCGTTGATCGTGAGATCGTCGCGAACGGTCACCGTGGCGTCGGCGGTGTCGACCGTGGTCCAGCAGTCGTCGACGATCGTCGCGAGTTCGACCGCCTCCGTGGCGTCGACCGCCTCCCCCTGTCGGGCGAGCGTCAGCATGTCGTCGACGAGCGCCTCCATTCGGTCGATCGAGGTGGAGACGACCGCGAGATCCTCGCTTTCGCACTCCGAGAGCGCCATCTCCAAGTGACCGGCGGCGACGTTGAGCGGGTTCCGGAGGTCGTGTGAGACGAGGCTCGCGAACTCCGCTAACCGGTCACGTTCGTGGGCGACCTCCACCTCCCGGGCGCGGAGCTGTCTCTCACGCTCGATACGGACGAGCACCATCGTGACCGTCGCACCCCACAGCCGCGCGACCGTTCTGTCGGCCTCGTCGAGCGCGTCGGCGTCGGTCGCGCCGATCGTCAACACGCCGTACCTGCCGAGCGGGACGATGAACTCGCTCCGGATCGGCGTCGCCGGATTGTATCGGTTCGGCTCCGCGTACGTGTCGCGGACGTACCGCGGCTCGCCCGTCTCGAACGTCTCGGCGATGAGGCTTGCGCCGGCGGCCTCGAACGTCGGATGCGCTCCGACCACGTCGTCCGCGAACTCGGTCCACGCGGCGGGGACGAGCGATCCGTCGTCCTCGTCGTACAGCCAGACGGCCGCCATCGGGAGCCCCAACACGTCGTCGACGTATCCGACGGCCGCCTCCGCCGCGGCGGACTCCTCGGTCGTTTTTAACAGGTCCTGCGTGGCGTGGTGAAGCGCGGCGAGCGTCTCCGTCCGTCGGTGGAGCGTCGCCTCCCGCTCGCGGTCCCGGCTCACGTCGACGACCGTCACGATGACGTGCGTCCCGTCGTCACCCTCCACGGGCCCGAGACTGATCGTGACCGGGACCTCGGTGCCGTCGCCCCGACTCGCGTACAGGTCTCGGTCCGTGCCCATCGGCCGCGGCCGTGGGTCCCGCAGGTACGACTCGCGTATGACGTCGCGTTCGTCCTGATCCGAGGTGTGAAGGATATCCTCGACGCTTCGTCCCGCCAGTTCGGCGGGCGCGTACCCCAAGACGGGCTCGACGCGGCGGTTGGCCGAGACGATAACGCCGTCGCGGTCGACGACGAGAGTGGCATCGGGCAGCGCCGGGAGGACGTCCGCGAATCGGTCCATGGACTACTCCTCGGTCGCTTCGTGGACGTGGCCACATTCGGGACACTGGACCTCCTCGCCGCGGAGGCTCGCCGACGACTCCCGGACCTCGCGCATCACTTCGGAGATCCGGTCTTCGGCGTCCAGCTCGTCGGCGACGGCGAGGTCGACGTTCTCGACCTCCAGGAGGAACTTCGCGACCTCCGTCGCCTCGTACATCATCTCGTCGAGATCCTCCGCGGTGAAGAACCCGGACATCGCGCCGTAGAGGAACGTCGCGCCCGACTTCGTCACCTTCTCCTCGAAGGAGTAGCGGGCCTGATTGACCGCCTGTGGGGTGTACGTATCGGTCATAAAGGGGACGAGATCGGGGAGGTTCTCGCCAATCTTGGTCATCTCGACGCCGGTTTCGGTGCGGAAGTCGGCACACAGTCGTGCGATCGCCCACTCCCGCGCCGTCACGTACGTTCGGTCACGGAGGAACTCGTTGACGCGCTCGTAGCGCGCGCCGTCCATCTTCTTGAACCGCTCGTACTTCCGGACTTCGGGCGGGACGTCGTCGTTCGGCTCCGACGCATCGTCCGTCTCCGGCGCATCGTTCGGCTCCGACGCATCGTCCGTCTCCGGCGCATCGTCCGTCTCCGGCGCATCGTCCGTCTCCGCTCGTGCTCCCGCGCTCGCGGAGTCGGTGGGATCCGTCGCGGAGCCGGGCTGATCGCTCATGGGGTATGCAACTGCCGGTCGGACAAAAGGGTTGTCGGTGCGGTCTGCCGGCCTCGACATCGTTGCGCGGGTCGGTTCGATCGCGTTCGACGGAGAACCCTTTTTACCTCGCCGGTGGACGTGAGTCGCATGAAGGTACTCTGCGGGATCGGTGGCAGCGACGACTCGCTGCGCGCGCTCGACCGATCGGTCGAACGCGCCGCGGTCGCGGACGACGACCTGACGGTCCTGATCGTGGACAATCCCGACTCCGAGCGGTCGTCCGACGATCTCGTCAACCGTGCCGAGCAGGCCGTTTCGGACGCCGGAATCGACGCGAACATCCGTCGGATCGACGGCGACCCCGGCAGTCGGCTGGTGGATATCGCCGAGGCGGAGGGGTTCGATGAGATCGTCATCGGCGGCGGCCAGACGAGTCCGATGGGGAAGATAACGATCGGGACGATCGCCGAGTTCGTCCTGTTGAACGCCAAGACGTCGGTGACGTTGGTCAGATGACGGACCGTCGATTCCCGGAGGCCGTCGCGGAGCCGTTTCCCGCCCCGCCGACCGAGTTCGTCGATCGGGCGGACCGACCCGTCACGATCCGAGCGTACAACGGCTCCGAGGAGGAGTCCGAGGCACTCGTCGAGATGTACGACGCGTTCGATCCCGCGGACCGCGCACAGGGGATCCCGCCGGGCGGCGAAGCGAGGATCCGCGAGTGGCTCGACACGATCCTCGGTGACGACTGTCTCAACGTGATCGCGTGGTGTGGCGACGTCGCCGCCGGCCACGCGACGCTCGTTCCCGACGAGGACGCCTACGAGCTCGCGATCTTCGTCCACCAGGAGTACCAGGAGGCCGGTATCGGGACGCGGCTCATCCGCGGCCTGCTCGGTCACGGACAGCGCGAAGGGATCGAGCGGGTGTGGCTCACCGTCGAACGGTGGAACCACGCCGCGGTGTCGCTGTACAAGAAGATCGGCTTCGAGGTCTCCGACGCCGAGAGCTTCGAGATGGAAATGGCGCTCCGGCTGAACGACCCCGAAATGGATTGACATCCCATCCCCGCCACGCTCCCGGGGCAGGCTCCCCTATGCCCTCACAGACGGGCCGCCAACGCGAGGAAGACGAGACTCAGCGGCGAGGCGACGAACGCCAACGCCCAGCCGGCCTCTCCGGCCCCCGCGACCACCAGCGCGATGCCGACGATCAGGGAGCTCCCGCCGACGAGCGCGAGCACGGCGCGTTCCGGAACGCTCGCCCGATCCGGGCCATCGCTGCGCGCGAGCACGGCGTCGAGGGTCCGCTCCACCGCCGCGGCCGACTCCGTCGGGACGAACAGCCACGGCGTCGACCGGTACCACTCGTTGCCGCGGAACGCGAGCAGGAACACCGTCGTCCACGGGAGATCGACTCGGCGCGTCCGAACGACGGCGTTCAGGTCGTCGGTTCGCGTTCGGTCGTGGGTGTGGCTCGTCCGACGGACGACCCGATCGACCGGATCGAGGCGGACCGAGGTCCCCCTCGAGCCGGCGATCATCGGGACGATCCAGATCATCGGGAGCAGTGCCCACGATCCGGCGGCGATCCACGCCGGACCGGCCCACGTGACTGCTCCGAGCGCGGCCGCACCGCCGAGCACCCATCCCGGACGGAGCGTCGACGGCGACAGCGAGTAGTCGCCGAACGCGTTGTGGAGGGTCCGACGACTCTCGGGCGTCGACCGGTCGATCCCGACCAGCAGGTACACGACCGAGAGCGGGCCGCCCACGAGCGCGAGTACCACGAACACCCACGCGTTACCGAGCGCGAGCCCGCCGCTCAGGGCGGTTCGTGCCGCCGCGACGACCACGACGCCGACGATCCACGCGATAGAGAGGAGGATCGCGAGTCCGGCACCGACCGCGATCGATCGGAGGCGATCGTGTCTGACGGGGCCCCACTCGATCGTCTCGAGAGGCGTCGGCTCCGGCTCCGAGCCGTCCTCGACGGCGGTCTCGCCGACCTGCGGGGCGCTCTCGGAGGGCATACCGACGGGGTACGCCGACGCGGAAGTTAAAGGGTGCGTCGAGCCACCGAGCGGCCGATGCGTCAGTCGGCGGCGACGGCCGGCGGCTCCTCCGGGTCGACGTTCCCGAGCCGGAGCGCGTTGCCGGTGACACCGAGGCTCATTCCCATATCGCCGACTATCACGGCCATCGCGACGGTGACGTACCCGAACGGCGCGCCCGCGGCGAGCAGCGCCTTCACGCCGAGCGACGCGGCGATGTTCGTCCGGATCGTCGTGCCGGCGCGGTCGGCGAGCTGGATGAGGTACGGAAGCCGCGAGAGGTCGTCGGCCATCAGCGCGATGTCGGCCGTCTCGAGCGCCGTGTCGGTCCCTGCGGCACCCATCGCAATGCCGACCGTCGCGGTCGCGAGCGCGGGCGCGTCGTTGATCCCGTCGCCGACCATCGCGACGCCCCCGTCGGTCGACTCGCGGAGCTCTCGGACGGCGTCGACTTTCTCCGCCGGGAGCAGGTCGGCACGCACCTCGTCGACGCCGACGCGGTCGCCGATCGCCCGTGCGGTCCGTTCGTTGTCGCCGGTGAGCATGACGACGCGTTCGATCCCCGCCTCGTGGAGCCGGTCGACCGCCCACGACGCCTCCGGCCGGACGGTGTCGGCCACCGCGATCACGCCCTCCAACCGCTCGTCGGTCCCCACCAGCACGACCGTCTTGCCGTCCGCCTGCAGGCGGGGGATCGTCTGGCCGACCAGATCGAGATACGCGCCGTGTTCACAGGACTCGATCTCGTCGAGCAGCGTCGTCTCCTGCCCGTCTTCTTCCGCCCCGTCCGCTCGTGACAGCGCGGTGCCGCCGTCGGATCGGAGGTGCGCGTGCGAGAGGTCGAACCCGAGCGACTCGAACAGCGCCGGCTTGCCGGCGTAGTGTGTGACCCCGTCGAGCTCGGCGCGAACCCCCTTTCCGGCGAGCGCCTCGAACCCGTCGACGGCCGGGTCCGGAACCCCCCGCTCGTCGCCGTGAGCGACGATCGCGTCCGCGATCGGATGCTCGCTCCGTCGTTCAAGCGCGGTCGCACACCGGAGCACCTCGTCGGGGTCCGCATCGCCGAGGGGAACCACGTCCGTCACCGCGAGGTCCCCGGTCGTCAGGGTCCCGGTCTTGTCGATCGCGACGACGTCGACGTCACCCGCCGCCTCCAGGTCCTCGCCGCTTTTTATCAGGACGCCGTTGCGTGCGGCCGCCGTCACGCCGGAGACGACGCTGACCGGCGTCGAGATGACGAACGCGCACGGACAGGCGATCACGAGCAGCGCCAGCCCGCGGACGAACCACGTCTCCGTGGCTCCGCCGACGACGAGGGGGCCGAGCACCACGGTCGCGATCGCCGCGAGCACGACCAACGGGGTGTACACGCCGGCGAACCGGTCGACGAATCGCTCGGCTCGCGTCCCCTCGCCGCTCGCGGACTCGACGAGCTCGACGACGCGCGCGATCGTCGACTCCTCGGCGGGCGAGGTCGCTTCGATCTCGAAGTACCCCGCCTCGTTGATGGAGCCGGCGTACACGTCCTCGCCGGGGGACTTCTCCGCGGGAACGGACTCCCCGGTGATCGGCGATTCGTCGATGGCCCCCGTTCCCTCCCGGACGACGCCGTCGAGCGGCACCTTTTCACCGGGGCGCACCGCGACCGTCTCCCCCACGGCGACCGCCTCCACCGGGACCGTCTCCTCGGTCCCCTCGCGGACCACGGTCGCGACGTCCGGGGACAGCTCCATCAGCTCCTGCAGCGAGTTTCTCGCCCGGTCGATCGAGAACCGCTCCAACAGCTCCGCCGTCGAGAACAGCACGGCGAGCGTCGCCGCCTCGAACGGGTGATCGATGAGGATCGCCGCGACGATCCCGATCGTCATGAGGAGATCGATGTCGAGGCTCCGCGCGCGCAGCGAGTAGAGCCCGTTTCGGAGGATCGGCGGGCCGGCGACCGCGACGGCCAGCAGATAGGCCACCCACGCGCCCGTCAGCTCCCAGACGCCGAGGGGACCGAGCGGACCGATCGCTCCGAACGTCGGGTTCACCGACGGGAGGAACCACTCCGCGGCGAGACCGATCGCGAGGAAGACGGCCCCGACGCCGGTGGCTATCGCCCGCGGACTCGTGAACAGGTCGTCGGCGACGACGCTCGAATCCGGATCGATCACCTCGTAGCCGGCGCTCTCGATGGCGGCGACGATCGCGTCGTCGTCGACGCGGTCCGGATCGTACGTCACGACGACGGCACCCGACGTCGGACGCGTCTCGACGCCGTACACCCCCTCGAACGACAGCGCTCCCTCGACGGAGCCCGCACAGGAGGGACAGTCCATCCCCGGGACGGAGAACCGCCCCTCGACCGCCTCGGTCGGTCGATCGTCTTCCCCGGTCATTGTCGGGGGTAGCTCTCCGGCGCTTATTAACGTCACTACCAGAAAAACGCGATTTGCTGTTAGCTTTTATTAATAGGATAGTCGATGTTGATACAATGACGTCCCTACCTGATGACGGTCACCGGGACGGTCGCCCGGTCGACGACGCCTTTGGCGACGCTCCCGACGACGCGCTCGCGCTCCTCGGACAGTCCCCGGTGACCGACGTAGATCGCGTCCGCACCGATGTCGCTCGCGTGGTCGGCGATCACGTTCGCCGGCCGACCGGCCAGAAGCTCCGTGTCGACGGGCAGGTCGACGTCGCGGTCCGCGGCCGCGTCCACGGCCAGTCGTCGCGCCCGCTGGAGAATCCGCTCGCCGAGTTCGATCGACTGGTCGTCGCCGGGAAGCACGATCTCGCCGTTGATGACCTCCGTCTCGGGCGTCAGAACGTGGACGATCTCGAGGGTCGCATCGAGCGCGGCCGCCTGTGTCGCGGCGTACCGGATCGCGTCGTCGGACTCATCGGACCCGTCGGTTGCAACCAAGTATTTCATACGTAACCGTTGGGATCGGATCGGGAAACCAATACCGCTACTTCTCGCTCGGCGAGATACCTCGTCCTTCGATGACACTTCTCAGGGATCGGCTCTGGTCGACACTCGCCGAACGCCCCACAGTCGTCCGTCGTCGGCGGTTCGGTCGTCGCCGGTTCGATCGTCGGTTCGGTCGTCGCCGGCTCGGTCGTCGCCGATCCGGCTGTCACCGATCCGGTCGTCGCCTATGTATTCGCCGTCGTTCAGTTCGCCACTGGTGAGACGCTCCGATCGCTCGCGGGGTGGCTCGGCGGTCACGTCGAACCCGAGATCACCGTAAAACGCCTCCAGCGACCGGTCGAACGCGGCGGACACCCGGTCGACCGCCGGGTCGCGTTCGGCGTGCCGGACCGCCGTCGCGACGAGCGCCGACCCGATCCCACGAGCGCGCCGCTCGCGGCGGACCGCGACGGCGTCGACGTGACGCCGCGTCGGTTCCGGACGCGTGACGACGAGCGCGCCGACGACCGCCTCCGTTCGGTCGGATCGCGCGACGAGTACGTCGTCGGCGTGGATCCGCTCGTCGAGGCCGTCGACGTCGACGGAGAGCATCGCGGCGTCGAACACGCGGAGGACGTCGAGCCGGTCGTCGGCGGTCGCGGGCTCGATCGTGACGTCGTCGCTCACGAGAACTTCGCGATCTCCGTCAAGAGGTCGTCGATCGTCGGCCGGTCGCCGGGGCGCGTACCGGCGTGTCGCCAGAGGATCTCGGGCTCACCGCGAAGGTCGACGAGCGCGGCGAGCGGCATGCGTCCGAGCAGGTCGATCCGGGCTCCGAACCGCCCGAATCGAGTCGGTTGGCCATACCGCTCCGCGACCGCGCTGTCGGGGTCCGCGAGCGTCGGCAGCGGCGCGTCCCGTCGGTCGGCCCACGCCGCGGCGCGTTCGACCGGCTCGGGGAGGACGGAGACGACGGCGGTGTTGCGCTCGCGGAACTCCTCGCGGTGTCTGGCCAGCCGCATCGCCTGCCTCCGGCAGTTGCCACAGAGGTGATCGCGGTGAAAGACGACGACCGCGAGGTCGTCGGGGAGCGCGGAGAGCGTGAACGGATCGGGTCCCGGACCCCCGTTCGGCAGGGTGAAGTCGGCGGACGAGCGCCGCGACCCGTCCCCCGTCGCGTTCGATCCGGTCGCGTTCGATCCGGTCGCGTTCGATCCGGTCGCGTCTGATCCCCTCACGTCGCTCCCCCCTTTATCAGTCGGAGCAGGGTGACCCGGTCGGCGTCGACGACGCGGTCGCCCGGAACGGGCGATCCGTCGACGAGTATCGAGGCCTCCTGCGGGTGATAGCCGACCGCCCGGATCAGGTCGGCGTACGTCGCGTCGTCGTCGAGGGCACAGCCGTGTTCGTCCCCGCCGACGACCGCCACCGTCACGTGCATACTCGGCCGGTAGGCGGTCCGTGCGGGTTAATCGATCGGTCGACGTTCGGAAACCGGTCCGAACGCCTCCCCGGTCACCCGAAGAACGCGCGTACGTTCACTCGAAGAACGCGCGTACGTTCACTCGAAGAACGCGCGCAGTTCCTCTGGCGAGCGCGCGTTGAGCACGTCCGCGCGCTCGGCCCACCCGCGGCGAGCGGTGTGGACGCCGTATCGGACGTTGTCGAACTCGCGAGGCGAGTGGGCGTCCGTGTTGACGGCGATCGTCGCTCCCGCGTTCAGCGCGGCGCGAACCGCGTCGCCGTTGGCGTCGAGCCGCGCGGGATTGGCGTTCACCTCGATGGCGGTGCCGGCGTCCGCGGCCGCCGTCGCAACCGTCGCAAAGTCCGGAGCGAGCCCCTGCCGACTGTTGATGATCCGGCCCGTCGGGTGGCCGAGGACGTCGACGTGGGGGTGCTCGACCGCACGGACGAGTCGCTCGGTGGCCTCGTCCGCCGGCCGTCCGAGCGCGGAGTGGGGCGAGGCGACGACGATATCCAGCGCCGCGAGCGTCGCGTCGTCGGTCGTGATCTCTCCCTCCGCGTCGATGTTCGCCTCGATCCCGTGGAACACCTCGATCGGCGCGTCGGCCGCGACCTCGGCGACGGCCTCGGCCTGCTCGGCGATCGCCGCCTCGTCGAGGCCGGTGTTCCCGAAGACCCCCGGCCCCGAGGCGTGGTCGGTGACCGCGTGAAACGCGTAGCCGCGGTCGACGGCCGCCTCGACCATCTCCGCGATGGTGTTGCTCCCGTCCGACCAGTCGGTGTGGGTGTGGAGGTCGCCCCGGATCTCGTCCGTCTCGACGAGCGTCGGCAGGGCGTCGTTCGCCGCGGCCGCGACCTCGCCGGTGTCCTCGCGAATCTCGGGCGGGACCCACGCCATGTCGAGCGCCTCGTACACGCCGGCTTCGGTCTCTCCGGCGACGCGATCGCCGACTCGTTGGCCGTCATCCGGATCGTCGACCTCGCGAACGTCGAACACGCCGTACTCGTTCACTTTCAGTCCGCGGTCTATCGCACGGTTTCGCACCGCGATGTTGTGCGCTTTGGAGCCGGTGAAATACTGGAGCGCCGCACCGAACTCCGCGACGTCGACGATCCGGAGGTCGACCCGGACGCCGTCCGTTCGGACGCTCGCCTTCCCGGTGCCCGCCTCGATCGTCGCGTCCGCCGCCGGCCAGTCGGTGAACGCCCCGACGATCCGCTCCCGGTCCTCGCTCGCGACGAGCACGTCGACGTCGCCGATCGTGTCCTTCCAGCGTCGGATCGACCCGCACACCTCGACGTTCGCGACGCCGTCGATCTCGGTGAGGTACGACAGCGCCGCGTCCGCGATCGGGCGGGCGTCACCGATCCGGGTCCGCGTTCCCACCTCGCGGGCGAACGGGATGTTGTCGAGAACGTTCGCCTCCGTCTTCTCGCCGAACCCCTTGATCGCCCGTATCTCGCCGGCCTCCGCGGCGGCCTCCAGCTCGTCGAGCGTCGTGACGCCGAGCTCCTCATAGAGGGTTCCGACGGTCTTCGGACCGACCCCCTCGACGGCGGTGAGCGCCTCGATATCGACCGGGAGATCCGCGCGCAGTTCGGTCAGTTCCTCGATCGATCCCGTCCGAAAGTACTCGACGATTTTCGACGCGATGGCGTCACCGACGCGGTCGATCCCGGCGACGGCGTCGGCCCCCTCGCCGGCGAGGTTCTCGACCGGTGCCGGATGTTCGCGGACGTTCTCCGCCGCGCGACGGTAGGCGGTCGGCTTGTACTCGACGCCCGTCGCCTCGAGGAGGTCCGCGAACTCCTCTAACAGCTCCGCGACCTCGTCGTTGCGGCTCATTACAGTACCGTTCGGTACGATATGCCTTATAAGTCGGTTCGTCCGGTGTGATGCGTCTTATACGTCGGCTCGCTCGCCGCGACGCGTTTTATGAGCCACTGAGCGGCGGCTCCCGGTCGTTTAAAAGGGGTTCGCCGAAGAGGACCCGCTCAAACGGCTTCGTTGCGATCCTTTTTTCAGATATATTAGGCTAAAGCGTCCGGTCGTTGCAGACTGCGTATTGCGCGTCAACGAGTTTCTTTGTTACCGTAGCGGGGATGAGAGTCGCCGACGAGCCGCTTGAACACGAGTAGGACACTGTTGTGAAACAGTACGAGAATCGTGACGCTTCCGACGATGATACCAACCCGAAGAGGTGTCGAAAGTAGCCCAAGTGAGACGATGAGTGTTGTCGCACAGGCAGGTGGGTGAATCGTATCCGTTGCGATCATCGCCCAACTGGTCAGTACGATCGAGAGGGTCGCACTTGTTACCAAACGGAATCCCTCAAGAGAGAATGGTGGTGGTGTTGCAGTGATCGAGGCACCGGAGGCCACGACGGCCCACGCTACCAAACCAGCGGTACCACCGATGAGGTGACTCCCGATAATACGATAGCTCTGAGTTCGGTCGCTCTGACGGTTAAACGCAAGTACGAACGCGGTCGGCCCGAGGCTCGGGAAAATAAACGGTTGGCCGCTCCCCCACGCAATTACACCGAGTATGGTGAACAGGACACCGGCATACAAACTCGTCCCGACCCGGCGTCGCATAGTTGTTGTTCCGAAGCAGCATACAAATCACTCGTGGTTCTCCGTTAGTTCCGCTGTCTGTTGTGTCTGCCACCTGTACCAATACGTGAATCCCTGGCTCTGTTGAAACCCTTAATCGGTGATAATTTCTTGTGAGCGTGCTGAAAACAGGGCTCGAATGTTGTAGAACTGCAATTTGTTCGGGGCGATAATTTATAGTATTCTTTGCTCTATTTCGTCCATGGCCATCTTTGAAGACGTGGAACCGGAGCGACGAGTTGGGGCTGGACTCTTCTTTTTGATTATCGCTATGGGGGTCCTTGTGGTTCAACCAGCCACGCCTATCATAACTGCATTAATTGCTAGCATCAATCTTCTCATCAGTGCCATTTTTCTCATCACTGTCGGACGAGACACTATGGAAAAACCGGCCTACGACGTTGGCTTCTGGCTTCTGTCAGTGGTTGTTGCACTGGCGATGTATCTTTTAACGACACTTCTACTCACAGGCACCGTAGATATTTTTCAGGTGCTCGTGTTCATCATCGGTTTCGGACTCATCCTAGGGTTTCTCGCGGAACTTCGCGCAAAACTCACCAACCATCGCAAGCAGTGATAGAACGAGGTTCACGTTAACAGGCTGTCTGAATCAGCAGCGATTGGTGCGAAACAAACGCGATAATCAATCTGAACTCAGCCTCTATATTCAGCAGTCCGTTCCTCTCGGAATCACGGATATTCGCCCCCATCGTGTGAAATGGCGAGGCTTCGCTCCAGATTGTGAACGATGCACCGTTTGATCGCCGCGTTGACTGTCTCGCTCATGTTTCGTCGATGGTAGAGGTCGCTGTTCAGCCGAGCATTCCACGCCTTGTGGAGAGATGTGAACTCACGGTGCTTGATCAGTGGCCGGATATCGTGATCCCGAGCGAGACGCTGGAGTTTCTGGTCGTCATATCCCTTGTCACCAGTCAACACCGCGATGGAGGCTGCGTTCCGTTTCATTACCTGCGATGCAATCTGTGTATCGTGTTTTCGTGTCGTAGTTACGTGAATGTCGAGAACGGCATTGGTCGCTGTATCGACCAACAGCGTTGTCTTCAACTGCTGGATGGTGAGGTTCGTTTGCTTCGTGTAGTGCGTTGATGCATGCGCCCGGTCAAACCCGGAGGCATCAATGCCGGTGACACCGTTGAGCGGCAAGCCCGAAAGTGAAACGTTCAGCAGCACCCGCCAGACGGCCATCTCCAAGCGGTCGAACGCTTTGCAGAGTGTCGAGGGTGTAGGAATCGAATCAAGGTCAAGGGCGTCTCGAATGCGCGGCATCTCGATGAGTTCGTCAACAAGGTCGCGGTACGTCGTTGTCTTTTTGACCTTCAGACAGAGCAGAACGACGTGTTGTCGGAGTTTGACATCCTCCCCGCCCTGAAGGGCGAGGATTCCCACGTTGGGATATTGTGGTTTACGACGTTACGTGTTCTTGCGGTGCGAACGCACCAGTTCCCGTGTCAAACAGGAACGTCGATG